>NZ_JBFUFQ010000264.1:0-7390 GCF_056403355.1 Rhizobacter sp. P2_H3
CCCTTCTGGCTTACATTGGGTTCCCCTGATACGGCGAACTTCTTGGGTGCGCCCTGTGTTTCAGGGGAGTAATTCTTGGCCTTCTTCTTTTCATATTTCCCTGGCTCAGTGGGCGATTCAGGTACCTGTAAAGCATTTTTCTTCACAGCTGCCAAGGCATATTTTTTCGGCACATTCTCGCCATTCGATTTGTTGTGATCATCGATCCCCCTGGATATGTAACAACTCAAAACATCATCGGGAAAGCCGCGATGACTCGCCTTGAATTCACTTGCAAACAAGGTTATCAGCTGATCAAAAGGCAAGTCGTTTCTTACCTCCTCCAGACGACTAAAAACCTCGGACAACTCCCTCTCTTGCGCCGGCGTGGGGGAATTCGTCGCGATCTCAGGCTTGGAAGTCTTGGTTTTTGAAATTGATTTCCTCGGGGAACCCATCGGATTACCAGAAGGCCGGGGTGATTTTTCGCCACTCTCTGTGCGTYTGTTTCCTGGAGATTGACCGTTTTTAGGAATCGGCTTCTTGGCATCGGAACTCGAAGAGCTATCCAATGATATATCTTCCATATGCTTCTTGGCCTTGCCTTTTTCAGCCTTTATATCATCCTTATCTTTGCCTTTTTCACCTTTGACACTTTTGGCGAGAATTTTAGGAAAATTCTTCTTTGCACTCTTATATAACTTGTTCATAACAACTCCAAATTCATCGGATTGATGGAAAGCACGGCACAGCACGGCCCGGATTGATTCGTCAACCCCAGAAGGCGGCCAGCCCACTGAGTGCCACTTCCAGCACGCGCGTTCCCCGTGAGGTACACCCGTGTCGCTCCCCTCCACACAGCGTGCGTCCCCTGTCCCACTTCCCCCCGCTCATCCGTCTAAGTAGTCGGAGAGCTCGCAAGCCAGCACCCAGGCCCCTCAGTGGCCCTCACGCCAGCGGCTCGTCGTTCATCACGCAACACAACCTCTGGAGTACCCCCATGCGTTCCCTCCCCCGCCAACGCCTGCTGGTCGTCGCGTTGGCCGCCGCCTTCAGCGGCCCCTTCGCCGTGCCGCATGCGCTTGCCCAGGCCCCCGCCCAGGCCGAGGCCGAATTCGCGGTCCAGGTGCCCGCCCAGCCGCTGGATGCCGCGCTGAACGAGCTGTCGCGCCAGACCGGCCTGCCGATCCTCGCGGCCGCCGAGGCCACGGCCGGCAAGACCTCGCGCGCCGTGAGCGGCCGGCTGAGCGCGGTCCAGGCGCTGCAGCAGATGCTGGCCGGCAGCGGGCTCGAAGCAACACGCTCGCCGAACGGCGGTTTCGCGGTACGCCAGGCCTCGGCCACCGCCGCGACCGCCGAGACCACGCTGCCCGCCCTCACCGTGCGCGCCCGCGCCGATGCCGATGCCGGCGGCTACGTCGCGCAGCGCGCCAGCGTCGGCACCAAGACCGACACGCCGCTGGTCGAAGTCCCGCAGTCGATCTCGGTCATCAGCAGCCAGGAGATCGACGACAAGGGCCAGACCACACTGACCGATGCGCTCGCGCAGACGCCCGGTGTCACCGTGAACCCCTACGGCTTCGATTCGCGTGCGGCCGACTGGGTGCTGCTGCGCGGCTTCGACGGCTGGTACACCAGCAGCTTCCGCGACGGGCTGGTGCAGAACGTCGGCATCACCTTCCTCGGCGTGCAGACCGAGGTCTACGGGCTCGAGCGGCTGGAGGTGCTGCGCGGGCCGTCGTCGGTGCTGTTCGGCAAGGGCGATGTCGGCGGCGTGGTCAACCGCGTCAGCAAGGTGCCGGGGCCCGATGCGGTGCGCGAGATCGGCGTGCAGACCGGCCGCTACGACCGCAAGCAGGTGATGGCCGATGTCGGCAGCGCGATCGACGCCGACGGCCAGTGGCGTTGGCGCGTCGTCGGCGTCGGGCTCGACACCGGCACGCAGGACCAGTACCCGAACGGCGACCGCATGACGCAGAAGCGCCAGTACCTCGCGCCCTCGCTGAAGTGGCAGCCGACGCCGCAGACCTCGCTGACGCTGCAGGCCGAGGTGCTGCGCGACGACAGCTCCGACGACGTGCAGTACGCCAGCGACTTCGACGGCAACCCGACCTCGGTCAAGGAAGGCGAGCCGAGCTACAGCCGCATCGAGACCGGCTCGGATGCGGTCGGCTGGCAACTCGCGCACCGCTTCGAAGGCGGCTGGCAGCTGAAGCAGAACGCGCGCTATGCGCACCGCACGCTGGACAAGCACCACATCCTGTCGTTCTTCGATACTGACCCCGGTGGCGACCCGAACCAGCTGCTGCGCCAGGCGCGGCACGACGTGGAGACGGTCGACGAGAACAGCATCGACACCTCGATCCAGGGCAAGGTCGACGGCGGCGGCGTCTCGCATGCGCTGCTGTTCGGCATCGACTTCGACCGCAGCCGCGCCGAATGGCAGCGCTGGCAGGCCATGACGACGCCGCTGGACATGACGAACCCGGTGTACGGCATCCACATCGACGAGCCGACCGCTCAATCCCGTGACAAGCAGGTGATCCTGTCGCAGGTCGGGCTGTACGCGCAGGACCAGGTGCGCTTCGACCCGCACTGGGGGCTGACCGTCGGCGTGCGGCAGGACCGGGTGAAGACGCGCTACGAGAACCGCAGGCCCAGCACCGACCCCGACTTTCCCGAGGTCGGTGTCGCCGAGCGCACCGACAACGCCACCACCGGCCGGCTCGGCCTCAGCTACCAGGTCGGCAACGGCTGGGCGCCGTACGCGAGCTACGGCGAATCGTTCGTGCCGGTGATGGCGGTGGACGAAGGCGCGCTGTTCGACCCGAGCCGCGGCAGGCAATACGAGCTCGGCGTCAAGTACATGCCCGAGGGCGAGGCGGTGTCGTTCACTGCGGCGGTGTTCAACCTGGAGAAGACCAACGTCGTGTCGTACGACCCGGTCAACTTCGTGCCGCATGCGATCGGCAAGGTGCGCTCACGCGGCATCGAGCTCGAGGGCAAGGCGGCGCTGACCCGCCAGCTGCGGCTGACCGCCTCGTTCGCGACACTCGACATGAAGGTGCTGGCGAGCGCGATCCCGTCGGAGGTGGGCAACATGCCGATCCTGACGCCGAAGCAGACCGCGTCGCTCTGGCTCGACTACGCGCTCGGTGCCGAGGCGCTGCACGGCGTCAGCGTCGGCGGCGGGCTGCGCTACGTCGGCAAGCGCTGGGACAACGGCGAGAACACCGAATCGCAGCCGCCCTACACGCTCGCCGATGCCGCGGTGCGCTACGACAACGGGCCGTGGCGCTTCGCGCTGAACGTCACCAACCTGTTCGACAAGCAGTACCTGAGCGGGCACGCCTACGGCAGCTACTTCCGCGGCAACGAGCGCAACGTGCTGCTGACGGCGAAATACAGGTTCTGATCAGCCGGCCAAGCCGGCGTAGACGTGCTGCACGTCGTCGCCGGCGTCGAGCGCGGTGAGGAAGCTCTCCACTTCCTCCAGCTGCTCGGCGGTCAGGCTCTTCGGGTCGATCGGGTTCTTCGGCTTGTAGCCGAGCTTGGCCGACAGCACCGTGAAGCCCTGCCCCTGCAGCGCTCGGCTGACGAGGTCGAGGTCGGCCGGGTCGGTCAGGAACATCGTGACGCCGTTCTCGTCGGCCGGCTCGAAGTCCTGCGCGCCGGCTTCGATCGCCGCCACTTCGGGGTCGGCGCCCGGCGCCGCCGGCTCGGCCTCGATCATCCCCAGGTGGTCGAAATCCCAGGCCACCGAGCCCGAAGCGCCGAGCTGCCCCTTGCGGAACAGCACCCGCATGTCGGACGCCGCGCGGTTCACGTTGTCGGTCAGGCACTCCACCATCACCGGCACCCGGTGCGGCGCGAAGCCTTCATACAGCGCGTGCTCGAAGTGCACGACCTCGCCGGTCAGCCCCGCGCCCTTCTTGATCGCGCGGTCCAGCGTGTCCTTGGGCATCGAGACCTTGCGCGCCTGCTCGATCACCAGCCGCAGCCGCGAGTTCGCGGCCGGGTCGGCGCCGTGCCGCGCGGCCACCATGATGTCCTTGGCCAGCTTGCCGAACAGCCTGCCCTTGGCATTGGCCGCCAGGTCCTTGTGATATGCCTTCCACTGCGCGCCCATGCCGGTGTTCCTTGATCGTCGATGCCCCGGGCGACGTGCTCGGGGCGAACGATTCTAGGGGAGTGCCCGCCGCAGCGCGGCGTGCAGCTGCGCGCGGCGGATGATGTCGAGGTGGCTCGCCCCGTCGATCACGGTCGTGGCGACCACCGGCGCGTGCTGCGTCCAGTCGCGCAGGCGGCCGACCGTGTCGTTCACCGACTGGCCCGCGTGGAAGACGTGTATCGGCGTCTCGATGCGGCCATGCAGGTAGCGCGCCCCCTGCACCCGCTTGTCGATCGTTGCCCACAGCAGGTACTCGGCCGCGTCGTCACCATCGCCATCGAGCGGCAGCGCGCGGTCGCCCAGCAGCACCTGCTCGGCCAGCCCGTCGCGTTCCACGTCGTCCAGCCGCGCGAACAGCTCGCGCCATGCGTCGGCCATCGTCGATCTCGACACCCAGGCATCGATCTCTCGCCAGGCCAGCGCGCGCTCATCGCTACCGAGCGGCCGCGAGGCGCACAGCGGCTCGGTCTCGAACACGTCGACCATGCCGAGGAAGTCCACCGCGACCCGCCCCTGCAGTTGCCGCGCCACCTCGATCGCCAGGTCGCCGCCCGACGACCAGCCGAGCAGCGCGCAGCGCCCGCCCACCGCCGTCGCCTCGATGAAGGCCGCGTACTCCGCCGCCAGCGCCTGCACCGCGAACCCGCGCCAGCGCCGCCGCGTGTAGACGTGGCTGACGAAGCCGTGCACCGGCCGCGTGCCGAGCAGCGTCTCGGCCAGCGGCAGGAACTCGCGCGAATTGACGATCATCCCCGGCAAGCAGTACAGCGGCACGCCCTCGCCGCCCGCCTGCAGGCAGATCGCATCGTGCTGCTGTTCGAGCCGCTGCTGCAGACGCCCGGCCAGGTCACGCAAGCGCGTCGCCTGCATCAGCTCCGACAAGGCCAGCCCGGCGCCGCCCGGCACCTGCTTGCGGATGCGCGCGATCAGCTTCAGGCTCAGGATCGAATCGCCGCCGAGCTCGAAGAAGTCATCGTCGCGGCCGACGGCCGCCAGCCCCAGCACCTCGCCGAAGATGCGCGCCAGCGCCTGCTCGGTGGGCCCGCGCGGCGGCTCGATGGCGCGGGCCGCCGCGGCTTGCACCGGCCGCGGCAGCGCCTTGCGGTCGATCTTGCCGTTGGCCGTCAGCGGCATCGCGTCGAGCACGACGATCGCCTCCGGCACCAGCCAGGCCGGCAGGCTGCCTTGCAGCACAAGCCGCAGCGCCGCGGCGTCCAGCGTGGCACCCGCCCGCGGCACGACCCAGGCCCACAGCACCGTGCCCCCCGACTCGCCCACGCCCGGCAGCACCGCGGCATCGGCCACGCCGGGCAACTCGCGCAACCGCGCCTGCAGCTCGCCCGGCTCGACGCGAAAGCCGCGGATCTTCAGCTGGTCGTCGCTGCGGCCGAGGAACACCAGTGCACCGTCGCTGCGCTGGCGCACCCGGTCGCCGGTGCGGTACAGCCGCTCGCCCGTCTGGAACGGCGATGCGACGAAGCGGCCCGCCGTCAGCCCCTGCTGCCCGCGATAGCCCCGCGCCAAGCCCGGTCCGCCGACATACAGCTCGCCGGCGATGCCCGGCTGCACCGGTTCGAGCGCGTCGTCGAGCACGAAGGCCGACATGCCGCCGATCGGCCGGCCCAGCGGCAGCGCTGCATCGTCGTCGCTGGCGACGTGCATCAGCATGCCGACGCAGGTCTCGGTCGGCCCGTAGTGGTTGACGATGCGCAGCCCCGGCCGCAGCGCGCGCAGCGTGGCCAGCAGCGCCGCATCGGCGGCCTCGCCGCCCAGCACCAGCGTGTGGGCCGGCAGCACGTCGTGCGGCCGTGCCGCATTCAGCAGGCCCTTCAGGTGGCTGGGCACGATCTTCAGCACGTCGATGCGGTGGCGCTGCATCGCGTCGGCGAAGGCATCGGGGTCGAAGGCTGCGGACGCATCGAGCATCAGCAGGCTGCCGCCGGCGCACAGCGCGCCGAACAGCGTGGTGTGGCCGAGGTCGGCGGCCACCGTCGACACCATCGCGAAGTTCAGGCCCCGCGGCGTGTCATCAGGCAAGGCCAGCCGCGCGAGCATCGATTGCGTGTAGTTCGCGAGCGCGCCGTGCGACACCACGACACCCTTCGGCGCGCCGGTCGAGCCCGAGGTGTAGATCAGGTACGCAGCCTGGTCCGGCAGCAGGACGGGCTCGGCCGGCAGCAACTCCTGGCTCGGCACGTCGAAGTCCGGCACGATCACCGGCAACGTGCTCCACGGCACCGGCCCGGCGGCCATCAGCGCGCGGGCGCCGCAATCGCGCAGCATCGCCTGCAGCCGCGGCACCGGCAACGCGGGATCAAGCGGCACGGCCACGGCACCGGCCTTCATCACCGCCAGCATCGCCAGCACGAACGGGCTGCCGCGCTCCAGCAGCAGCGCGACGCGCTCCTCGGCGACGATGCCCTGCCGGCCGAGCTGCGCGGCCAGGCTGCGCGCGGCGCGTTCCAGCTGCGCGTGGCTGTGCGAGCCCTGCGCATCGACGACGGCCGGGCGTTGCGCATGCCGCGCCGCCTGCGCAGCCCACAGCGCCGGCACGCTGTGCCACGGCCAGGCCACCGGCTCGCCGTGCAGCACCGACGGCTCGCCGGGCAGCGTGGTCGACGCCAGCGCGCGCTGCGGGTCGACGGCCGCCTGCGCGGCGAGGTGCACGAAGGCCGCGCGCAAGCGATCGATGGTCGCGCGGTCGAACAGGTCGGTGGCCCAGGCGAGCTGGAAGTCCAGTCCGCGGGCGTTTTCCATCACGTCGAGGCTCAGGTCGAAGTGCACCTCGTCGACCGCGAGGCCGTCGATGTCGATCTGCCATGGGCCGTCGGGCGCCTTGCCGTCGGACACTTGCCGCCCGCCGGTCGCCTGCGAGGCGCACTTCACCTGGAACAGCGGATTCAGCCCCGCGCCGCGCTCGATGCCGAGCGCCTCGACCAGCTGGTCCAGCGGCAGATGTGCCCGCTGCCGTGCGGCCAGCAGTCGCTCGCGCACCTGGCGCAGCAAGGCCGCGAAGCCCTGCTGCGGGTCGATGCGCAACCGCAGCACCAGCACGTTCGTGAAGTGACCGACCATGCCGGCCAGCTCGGCGCGGTCGCGGTTCGCTGACGGCACGCCAAAGCACAGGTCGCGGTCACCGCCGTAGCGGTGCAGCAGCAGCGCGAGCAAGGCCAGCGTCACCATCGCGGGCGAGGCGGCGTCACGGCGCGCGAGCGCGAGCAGCGCGTCGCCGGTCTCGGG
>NZ_JBFUFQ010000265.1:0-7283 GCF_056403355.1 Rhizobacter sp. P2_H3
GCTGCGCGAGCGCGGGCCGGCGACGGTGATCGTCACGCTGGGCGCCGACGGCGTGCAGTGCGCCGACGAGCGCGGCAACGTGCACGCGCCGGCGCCGCGCACGCAGGCGGTCGACACCACCGGTGCCGGTGACACCTTCATCGGCGCGTTCGCCGCCGCGCGCTGTGCCGGCGTGGCCTTGCACGCCGCGATCGCGCATGCGCAGCGGGCCGCGGCGTTCAGCGTCGCGCGGCCCGGCACGATCGACGCGATGCCGTTCGCGCGCGACCTGCAACCGGCGGTCGAGGCGTCGTGAAGAAGACGCCGCTGCTGCACCGGGACTTGTCGCTGCTGGTCGCGCGGCTGGGCCATGGCGACCTGGTCGTGATCGCCGATGCCGGGTTGCCGGTGCCGGCGGGCACGCCGTGCATCGACCTGGCGCTGACGCGCGGCGTGCCGTCGTTCGACCAGGTGCTGCAGGTGCTGCTCAGCGAGATGCAGGTGGAGCGCGCCGCGCTGGCCGACGAGGCGCTGCAGCGCAGCCCCGCGTTCGTCGCGCAGGCCGGCGAGCGCCTGCAGGGCGTGCCGGTCGAGCGGGTGTCGCACGACGAGCTGAAACGGCGCAGCGCCTCGGCGCGCGCGATCGTGCGCAGCGGCGAGTTCACGCCGTACGCGAACCTGCTGCTGTACGCCGGCGTCGTGTTTTGAGCGTTGCTTCGAAGCACTGAACGCGCCAGCCGCCGCGAAGCCAGGCACGCGCGGGCGCGGAGGTACTTCGATGAGCGGCTTTGCAGGCACGCTACAGTCGCGGCCCATGGACCTTGCCGCCGAACTGTCGAGCCTGCACCAGCCGCTGCTGCGGTTTGCGCAACTCCAGCTGCGCCACGACAGCCTCGCCGAGGACGTGGTGTCGGAGACGCTGCTGGCGATCCTCGAGGCGCCGGAGCGCTTCGAAGGCCGCAGCACGCTGAAGACCTACGCGACCGGCATCCTGAAGTTCAAGATCATCGATGTGCTGCGCCGGCGCGGCCGCGAGATCCACGTAGAGCCGTTGGCCGAGCAGAGCGTCGACGACGCGCTCGATGCGCTGTTCGCGGCCGACGGCCACTGGCGCGACGCGCCACCGGCCTGGCAGCACCCGGAGCGGGCGCTGGAGCAGGCGCAGTTCTTCGACACGCTGCAGCTGTGCATCGACAACCTGCCGCCGAAGCTGGCCCGCATCTTCATGATGCGCGAGTGGCTGGAGCTGGAGATCGACGGCATCTGCGGCGAGCTGCAGATCACCGCCAACAACTGCAGCGTGATGCTGTACCGCGCGCGCATGCAGCTGCGCGAGTGCCTGCAGCTGCGCTGGTTCAAGGATGCGGCATGACGACGACGACCCCACCGCCCGCGAGCACGCCGGACGACGACATCGACTGCCGTGCCGCCTCGCACCTGCTGAGCGCCGCGCAGGACGGCCCGCTGCCGCCCGACGACGCGCGCCGGCTGGCGGCGCACCTGCCGATCTGCCGCATGTGCCGCAACGTGCAGGGGCAGCTCGAGTTGCTGCGCAGGAGCGCGCGCGAGCTGGGCAGCGGGGACTGATCAGCGCGTGGCCGGCAGCGGCACCGCCTCGGCCATCGCGCGGTGCCCGGCGTCGCCCGGGTGCAGGTGGTCGCCGGAGTCGAAGGCCGGCTGCAGGCGCGACGGCTGGGCCGGGTCGCGCAGCAGCGCGTCGAAATCGAGCACCGCGTCGAACTCACCGCTGGCGCGGATCCACGCATTGAGCTGCCGGCGCAGCGCGTCCTTGTGCGGCTGGAAGTAGTCGGCCAGCGGCGTGCCGGCGAGGGCGCCTTCGAACGGCGTCAGCGTCGCGCCGAGCACGCGCACGCCGTGTGCATGCGCGCGGGCGATCAGCTGGCGGTAGCCGGCCACCAGCTCGGCGAGGTCGGGCGGCCGGCGTTGCGGATCGAACGCGGTGCCGGGCCAGGCGATGTCGTTGATGCCGATCAGCACGATGACGCTGCGCAGCTGCGGTTGCGACAGCACGTCGCGGTCGAAACGCGCCAGCGCGCTCGGGCCCATGCCGCCGGACAGCAACCGGCCGCCCGAGATGCCGGCGTTCAGCACCGCGATGCGTTGCGGTGCGAGTCGCGCGGCCAGGAAGTCGGGCCAGCGCGTGTCGGCATCCATCGTCGCGCCGTTGCCGTCGGTGATCGAATCGCCGATCACGACGACGCTGCCGCGCGGCGCGTCGGCCTCGACCGCGACGCCGCTGAGGAAGATCCGCGCCGTCAGGCCCGGTGTCGGCGGCAGCTGCGCGGCGCTCACCTGGTTGCCGGGCGCGAGCGAGGCGGTTTGCCGTCCATCCCAGTGGAAGGTGCGCGTCGGCGTCGGCTTCGGCAGGTACAGGCTGATCGCCAAGGACGCGAGCGCTGCGACCTCGAGCTCCACCGGATCGCTGAGCACCGGCGCGCCCGGCGGCACGACGACGCCGGCCTGTCCGCCGAAGGTCACCGCGCGACCCCGCCCGGGGGCCGATGCCGGCGCCACCTGCGCTGCACCAATCACCAGTGGCTCGCTGCCGTACTCGTTCGACAGCTGCAGCCGCACCCGCCGCCCGCCGAGGCTCAGCCGCACGACCTGGCGCAGCGTCTGGTCGTCGATGACCGCCGGCGTGCCGGTCGGCAGGGCGAATTCCTCGCCCCAACTCGCTTCGGGATTCGCGGTCCAGCTGGGGATCCAGGTGCCGGCGTGCGAAGGCGTCGCGGTCAGGCAGGCGAGGGCAAAGGCCGGGATGGAGAGGGTCGCGGCGAGGCCGCGCCGCAGTGTGCGACGAGCAGTCATGGGGTGTCCTCGTTCAGGCGTTGGCAGGGGCGATCGCAGCCGGCGTGCGGTCCAGCGCCATCGCGAGCGCCGCGATCGCGAGACCGGCCAGCGGCAGCAGCGCGGCCACCCAGGCGAGCGAGCCGAGACCCGGCCCGTTCGCGATCACCGCACCGCCCAGCCACGCGCCGAAGGCATTGCCGAGGTTGAACGCCGCGATGTTGAAGCTCGAGGCGAGGCTCTGGCCGGCACCCTGGGCCTTGTCCAGCACCCACATCTGCAGCGGAGCGACCGTCGCGAACGACGCGGCCCCGAGCAAGCCGACGAACAGCACCGCGGCCACCCGGCTGTGCAGCGCCCAGCCGGTCAGCGCGAGCACGATCGCGAGCACCGCCAGCGAGCCCAGCACCGTGCCGGCGAGGTGGCGGTCGGCGAGCTTGCCGCCGGCCAGGTTGCCGATCACCAGCCCGCCGCCGAACACCAGCAGGATCGGCGACACCGCCGCGGCGCTGAAGCCGGTGATCTGCGTCAGCAGCGGCGCGATGTAGGTGAACAGCGCGAACAGCCCCGCGAAGCCGAGCACCGTGGTCGCGAAGCCGAGCAGCACCGGGCGGCGCAGCAGCGCGTCGAGGTCGGCGCGCAGCGAACTGCCTTCACGGCTCGCCGGCTGCGCGGGCACGAACAGCGCCAGTGCCGCCATCGCCAGCAGCCCGACCGCGCTGACGGCCCAGAAGGTGGCGCGCCAGCCGAAATGCTGGCCGAGCCAGGTGCCGAACGGCACGCCGAGGATGTTGGCGACGGTGAGGCCGGTGAACATGATCGCGATCGCCGAGGCCCGCTGCTGCGGCGGCACCAGGCCGGTCGCGACGACCGAGCCGACGCCGAAGAAGCTGCCGTGCGCCAGCGCCGTCAGCACGCGGGCCGCCATCAGCAGCTCGTAGGTCGGCGCCAGCGCGCAGCTCAGGTTGCCGAGCGTGAAGACCGCCATCAGCGCCAGCAGCAGCGTCTTGCGCGGCCAGTGCTGCGTCAGCGCGGTCAGCAGCGGTGCGCCGACGACGACGCCGAGCGCGTAGCCGGAGATCAGCAGCCCGCTGGCCGACACCGAGACGCCGAGATCGGTGCCCACGTCGAGCAGCAAGCCCATGATCACGAACTCGGTGACGCCGATGCCGAAGGCGCCGACGGTCAGCGCATAGAGCGCCAGCTTGGTGTTCTTCATGACTGTGAATTCAGATGCCGTTGAGTCGGGAATGATGAGTTCAAACGGTGTTGTGGACTAGACTGCCCGTTGGAAAAACACTTGTGAACCGATTTCATCAGCGGGGGTGGGCATGGCACGACTGGATGTGAACCGCTCGGGCGAGATGGAGGTGTTCGTGCGGGTCGTCGAGCTGGGCGGTTTCTCGGCGGCGGCGCGGGCGTTCCGGATGACGCCGTCGGCGGTCAGCAAGCTGGTCGGGCGGCTGGAGGCGCGGCTCGCGGTGCGGCTGCTCAACCGCTCGACGCGGCAGGTGCAGCTGACGCCCGAGGGCTGCGTGTTCTACGAGCGGGCAGTGCGCGTGCTGGCCGATCTGGAGGAGGCCGAGCGCGGTGCCGCCACCAACGATGCGCCGCGCGGCCGGCTGAGCGTGAACGTCAACGTGCCGTTCGGCGAGCATTTCCTGCTACCGCTGGTGCCGGCCTTCCTGGCGCAGCATCCCGAGGTCACGCTCGACCTGGTGCTGACCGACGAGGTGATCGACCTGCTGGAGCGCCGCACCGACGTAGCGGTGCGGGCCGGGCCGCTGAAGAGCTCGCAGCTGCTGGCGCGCAAGCTGGGCGAGACGCGCAAGCTGATCGTCGGCTCGCCGGCCTACTTGCAACAGCGCGGCACGCCGATCACGCCGGCCGATCTCGCGTCGCACAACCGGTTGGGCTTCACGTATGCCCGTGCGCTTGAGGGCTGGCCGCTGATGGAAGGTGGCAAGGTCGTGCAGGTGGCGTTGAACGGCAACGCGCGGGTCAGCGACGGCGAATCGCTGCGCCGGCTCGCGGTGGCGGGGCTCGGTCTCGTGCGGCTGGCCGCCTTCCAGGTGCGCGATGACATCGCCGCCGGGCGGCTGGTCGCGGTGCTGGAAGACTTCAACCCCGGCGACCTGGAAGAGTTCCACGCGGTGTTCGTCGGCCAGGGCGGGCACCTGCCGTCACGGGTGCGGGCGCTGCTGGATTTCCTGGTGGAGAACGTGCGGTTCGGCTAGATGAGCTGCTTCTGCGCGGGGATACTCGCTACCATGGTTCGCGTTGCGACAAGGAGCTGACATGGGACCCCTGGAACGCATTACACAGCGACCGGACGTGATGGGTGGCAAGGCCTGCATTCGTGGCATGCGTGTCACCGTCGGGATGGTCGTCGGTCAAGTCGGTGCCGGGCACAGCGTCGACGACATCCTGGCCGACTATCCCTATCTGGAGCGAGAAGACATCCTGCAGGCGCTGCGCTATGCCGCCTGGCGCGCCGATGAGCGCGAAGTCGAGGCAGGCGCGCTGCTGACGATCGACACGAAGCGCACCCGCTTGCGCCTGTTGCCGCTGCAAGTGAATCGGTGATCGGTTGCCGGCTCACGCCCGGCGCCAGATACTCCGTTCCGCCTCCGTGACCCTGAGGTCGGCAATTGCCGAGCGGCCTTGAATGCGACTCGGCCCGTCCTGCCTAGAATGCCCAGCCTGGTCCGGCGTGTCCGCCGGCGCGAGGAATGGATTCATGCAGCAGCTCTCAGGCATCTGGGTTCCCGTCATCACGCCGTTCGCGGCGGACGGGCGCGTCGACCATGAACGGCTCGCCGCGTTGGTCAAATCCCTGGTGGCCGATGGCATCCACGGCCTGGTCGCCTGTGGCACCACCGGCGAGGCCGCGACGCTCGACGAGGCCGAGCAGGCCGCCGTGCTGGGCACCGTGCTGTCGGCGGCCGGCGGGCGGCCGGTGCTGATGGGCGTGAGCGGCATCGCGCCGCGCGAGGTGATGGCGGCGTGCCGGCGCTTCGGAGAACAGGCCGTCGCAGGCTTCCTGGTGCCGCCACCGTCGTATGTGCGCCCGTCGCAACAGGGCGTCGTCGATTTCTACCGCGAGGTCGCGGCCGCCGCGGCACCGCGCGCGATCGTCGTCTACGACATCCCGTACCGCACCGGCGTCGAGCTGAGCCTGGCGACGCTGCGCACGCTGGCCGGGATTCCCGGCGTGGCCGGCCTGAAGGACTGCGGCGGCGACGCCCGCAAGACGCAGGCGCTGATCGCCGACGGCCGCCTCGCGGTGCTGGCCGGCGAGGACCACCAGATCTTCACGACGCTGTGCCAGGGCGGGCAGGGCGCCATCGCGGCCAGTGCGCACCTGCATGCGCGGCGCTTCGTCGAGCTGTTCGACGCGCTGCAGTCGGGCGACCTGCCGCGCGCCCGCCGGCTGCACCATGCGCTCGCACCGATGGTGGCGGCGCTGTTCGCTGAGCCGAACCCGGGCCCGCTGAAGGCGCAGCTCGCGGCGCTCGGCCGGATCGGCCCCACGCTGCGCGCGCCGATGACCCCGGCGAGCGCGCCGGTCGCGGCCGCGCTGCAGGCAGCCTGGCGAGGGGTCGATCAAGGGGCCGATCGAGCGGCCTGATCAGGCCTTCGCGCCGATCTGCTTCAGCGCCTGCTGGCAGGCGGCGTCGCGCTCGGCCTGCGGCTTGGCCTTCAGCTCCTCGAACGCGAGGTCGCCGTTCAGGCGGCCCTGCATGAACAGCTTCAGGATGTTGACGTCCAGCTTGGCCAGCAGGTCCGAGCGGCCATGCGCCTCGGTCTCGAAGCGGCCCTTGAAGGCATCGAGCGCGGCATCGCTCGCGCCGCAGTGCTGTGCCATCTGGTAGCGCTGGCCGCTTTGCAGCCCGCCTTCGACGACCTCGTCCTTGGATTGCGCCATGGCGGCACAGGAGAACCACAGCAGGCAGGCGATCGGGACGAGGCGCATGGGAGATGTCGGAGGGTTGGACAATCCGCGAGGTTAACCGAGCCGGTGCGCCGGCTCGCATGGCCTCCGTAACGCGCGTGACCGGCTGTTGCTTTCGCCGCTAGCATGCCGTGATGGTCGATGCATCGCTGAGGTTCCTCGAAGGGGGTGGTGAGATGGGCGCGCGCATGCGCGCCTTCGATTGGGGCCGCACGCCGCTCGGCGACCCCGCCGGCTGGCCGCAGAGCCTGAAGACCATCGTGCGGGTGATGCTCGACTCGCGCTTCGCGATGTGGATGGCCTGGGGCAGCGAAGCCACGTTCTTCTGCAACGACGCCTACCTGCCGACCGTCGGCATCAAGCGCGACTGGGTGCTCGGCGCGCGCGCCGACGTGGTCTGGGCCGAGATCTGGCACGACATCGGCCCGCGCATCGACCAGGTGCTGAGCACCGGCACCGCCACCTGGGACGAGGGGCTGCAGCTGTTCCTGGAGCGCAGCGGCTACCTCGAGGAAACCTTCCACACCTTCTCGTACAGCCC
>NZ_JBFUFQ010000266.1:0-7245 GCF_056403355.1 Rhizobacter sp. P2_H3
AGCCCGAGAAGCGCTGGTGGCAGCAGCGGCTCGAGTCGATCCGCTCCAAGCCCAATTTCACGGCCGAGCAGAAGAAGCAGATCCTGAACCGCCTGACCGCGTCCGAAGGCCTCGAGCGCTACCTGCACACCAAGTTCGTCGGCCAGAAGCGCTTCTCGCTCGAAGGCGGCGAAAGCTTCATCGCATCGATGGACGAGCTGGTGCAGCGCGCCGGCGAGAAGGGCGTGCAGGAGATCGTGATCGGCATGGCCCACCGCGGCCGCCTGAACGTGCTGGTCAACACGCTGGGCAAGATGCCCAAGGACCTGTTCGCCGAGTTCGACCACACCGCGCCCGAGAACCTGCCCTCGGGCGACGTGAAGTACCACCAGGGCTTCTCGAGCGACGTCACCACCGACGGCGGCCCGGTCCACCTGAGCCTGTCGTTCAACCCGTCGCACCTGGAGATCGTCAACCCGGTCGTCGAAGGCTCGGTCAAGGCCCGCCTGGACCGCCGCGGCGACAAGGAAGGCGACACCGTGCTGCCGGTGCTGGTGCACGGCGACGCGGCCTTCGCCGGCCAGGGCGTCGTGATGGAGACGCTGGCGCTCGCGCAGACGCGCGGCTACTACACCGGCGGCACCGTCCACATCGTCATCAACAACCAGATCGGCTTCACGACCAGCGACCCGCGCGACACCCGCTCGACGCTGTACTGCACCGACGTGGTCAAGATGATCGAGGCCCCGGTGCTGCACGTGAACGGCGACGACCCCGAGGCGGTCGTGCTGTGCACGCAGCTCGCGCTCGACTACCGCCAGGAGTTCAACAAGGACGTGGTGGTCGACATCGTCTGCTTCCGCAAGCTCGGCCACAACGAGCAGGACACGCCGGCGCTCACGCAGCCGCTGATGTACAAGAAGATCGCCCAGCACCCGGGCACCCGCAAGCTGTACGGCGACAAGCTGGTGGCGCAGGGCGTGCTGCCGGCCGACGGCCCGGACGCGATGGTCAAGGAGTTCCGCGCCGCGATGGATGCCGGCAAGCACACCATCGACCCGGTGCTGACTAACTACAAGAGCAAGTACGCGGTCGACTGGTCGCCGTACCTGAACAAGAAGTGGACCGATTCGGCCGACACCGCGCTGCCTCTGGCCGAGGTGAAGCGCCTGGCCGAGCGCATCACGACGGTGCCGGCGAACTTCAAGCCGCACCCGCTGGTCGAGAAGGTGCTGGCCGACCGCGCCGCGATGGGCCGCGGCGACATCAACATGGACTGGGGCATGGGCGAGCACCTCGCCTTCGCGTCGCTGGTCGCGAGCGGCTACCCGATCCGCCTGTCCGGCGAGGACAGCGGCCGCGGCACGTTCACGCACCGCCACGCGGTGCTGCATGACCAGAACCGCGAGAAGTGGGACGAAGGCACCTGGACGCCGCTGCAGCACGTGGCCGACAACCAGGCCCCGTTCGTCGTGATCGACTCGCTGCTCTCCGAAGAAGCGGTGCTCGGCTTCGAGTACGGCTACGCGAGCGCCGACCCGAACACGCTGACGATCTGGGAAGCGCAGTTCGGCGACTTCGTCAACGGCGCGCAGGTGGTGATCGACCAGTTCATCGCATCCGGTGAAGTGAAGTGGGGCCGTGCGAACGGCCTGACGCTGATGCTGCCGCACGGCTATGAAGGCCAGGGCCCGGAGCACTCGTCGGCGCGCCTGGAGCGCTTCATGCAGCTGGCCGCGGACAACAACATGCAGATCGTGCAGCCGACCTCGGCCAGCCAGATCTTCCATGTGCTGCGCCGCCAGATGGTGCGCATGTTCCGCAAGCCGCTGATCATCATGACGCCGAAGTCGCTGCTGCGGAACAAGGACGCCACGTCCCCGCTCGTCGAGTTCACGAAGGGCGAGTTCAAGACGGTGATCCCCGAAGCGAACGACGAGATCGCGACCGACAAGGTCAAGCGCATCGTCGCCTGCTCCGGCAAGGTCTACTACGACCTGGTGAAGGCCCGTGCCGAGAAGAAGGGCACCGACGTGGCGATCATCCGCGTCGAGCAGCTCTATCCGTTCCCGCACAAGGCCTTCGCGGCCGAGGTGAAGAAGTACCCGAACGCGACCGAGATCGTCTGGTGCCAGGATGAGCCGCAGAACCAGGGCGCCTGGTTCTTCGTGCAGCACTACATCCACGAGAACATGGTCGACGGCCAGCGGCTGGGCTATGCGGGTCGCCCCGCGTCGGCCTCGCCGGCAGTGGGCTACGCGCACCTGCACCAGGAGCAGCAGAAGGCGCTGCTCGACCAGGCCTTCGCCAAGCTCAAGGGCTTCATCCTCACCAAATAAGCAAGTCGTGGCGCAGCCCGCCGGCCCGATGGCCGGCCGGGCTGCGACCGTGCTGAACACCAAGAAAGAACCTCATGGCAATCGTAGAAGTCAAAGTCCCGCAGCTGTCCGAATCGGTGGCCGAAGCCACGCTGCTGCAATGGAAGAAGAAGCCCGGCGAGGCCGTGGCGATCGACGAGATCCTGATCGAGATCGAGACCGACAAGGTCGTGCTGGAAGTGCCGGCGCCGGCCGCCGGCGTGATCGCGCAGATCGTCAAGAACGACGGCGAGAGCTGCACCAGCGATGAAGTGATCGCCCGGATCGACACCGAAGCCGCTGCGCAGGTGAGCCCGCTGGAAATCAAGGCCGTGCCCGCACCGACCGCGGCCCCGGCGGCGGCTGCCGCTGCGCCGAGCAGCGCCAGCAAGAGCGATGTCGCGATGCCCGCGGCCGCCAAGCTGCTGGCCGACAACAACCTGTCGACCAGCGCCGTCACCGGCACCGGCAAGGACGGCCGCGTGACCAAGGGCGACGTGCTGGGCGCGATCGCCGGCGGCGCGAAGCCGGCTGTCGCCGCACCGGTGGCTGCACCGGTCGCACCGTCGGTGGCGAAGCCGCTGCCGGCCGTCGCCGCGCCGATCCAGCAGAACCTGGGCGATCGTCCGGAACAGCGCGTGCCGATGAGCCGCCTGCGCGCCCGCGTTGCCGAGCGCCTGCTGCAGTCGCAGGCCACCAACGCCATCCTGACCACGTTCAACGAAGTGAACATGGCGCCGGTGATGGAGATGCGCAAGAAGTTCCAGGAGAAGTTCGAGAAGGAGCACGGCGTGAAGCTGGGCTTCATGAGCTTCTTCGTGAAGGCCGCGGTCGCCGCGCTGAAGAAGTACCCGGTGATCAACGCCAGCGTCGACGGCAACGACATCGTCTACCACGGCTACTTCGACATCGGCATCGCGGTCGGTTCGCCGCGCGGCCTGGTGGTGCCGATCATCCGCAATGCCGACCAGCTGAGCTTTGCCGACATCGAGAAGACCATCGCCGGCTTCGGCCAGAAGGCCAAGGACGGCAAGCTGTCGCTCGAGGAGCTGACCGGCGGCACGTTCTCGATCAGCAACGGCGGCACCTTCGGCTCGATGCTGTCGACGCCGATCATCAACCCGCCGCAGTCGGCCATCCTCGGCGTGCACGCGACGAAGGACCGCGCGGTGGTCGAGAACGGGCAGATCGTGATCCGCCCGATGAACTACCTCGCGATGTCGTACGACCACCGCATCATCGACGGCCGCGAAGCCRTGCTGGGCCTGGTCGCGATGAAGGATGCGCTGGAAGATCCGGCCCGCCTGCTGTTCGACATCTAACCGGAACCGACGATGAGCAAATCATTTGACGTGGTCGTCATCGGCGGCGGCCCCGGCGGCTACATCGCCGCGATCCGCGCGGCGCAGCTGGGCTTCAACACCGCCTGCATCGACGAGTGGAAGAACGAGAAGGGCGGCCCGGCCCCGGGCGGCACCTGCACCAACGTCGGCTGCATTCCGTCGAAGGCGCTGCTGCAGTCGAGCGAGCATTTCGAGCATGCCGGCCATGCCTTTGCCGACCACGGCATCGGCCTGAAGGACCTGAGCATCGATGTCAGCAAGATGCTGGGCCGCAAGAACGCGGTCGTGAAGCAGAACAACGACGGCATCCTGTACCTCTTCAAGAAGAACAAGGTGTCGTTCTTCCACGGCCGCGGCTCGTTCGTGAAGGCCGCTGAAGGCGGCTACGAGATCAAGGTGGCGGGCGCGGCCGAAGAATCGATCGTCGCCAAGCACGTGATCGTCGCGACCGGCTCCAACCCGCGCGCGCTGCCCGGTGCGCCGTTCGACGAGGAGAACATCCTCAGCAACGACGGTGCGCTGCGCATCCCCGCGGTGCCGAAGAAGCTGGGGCTGATCGGCGCCGGCGTGATCGGCCTGGAGATGGGCTCGGTGTGGCGCCGCCTGGGGGCCGAGGTGGTGGTGCTGGAGGCGCTGCCGACCTTCCTCGGCGCGGTCGACGAGCAGATCGCCAAGGAGGCGCAGAAGGCCTTCAACAAGCAGGGCCTGAAGGTCGAGCTGGGCGTGAAGATCAGCGAAGTCAAGACCGGCAAGAAGGGTGTCACCGTCGCGTACGCCAACGCCAAGGGCGAAGCGCAGACGCTCGAGGTCGAGAAGCTGATCGTCTCGATCGGCCGCGTTGCCAACACGATCGGCCTGAACCCGGAAGCGGTCGGTTTGAAGCTCGACGAGCGCGGCGCGGTGGTGGTCGACGACGACTGCAAGACCAACCTGCCGAACGTCTGGGCGATCGGCGACGTGGTGCGCGGCCCGATGCTCGCGCACAAGGCCGAGGAAGAGGGCGTCGCGGTGGCCGAGCGCATTGCCGGCCAGCACGGGCACGTCAACTTCAACACGATCCCGTGGGTGATCTACACCTCGCCGGAGATCGCGTGGGTCGGCCAGACCGAGCAGCAGCTGAAGGCCGCGGGCCGGGCCTACAAGGCCGGCACCTTCCCGTTCCTCGCGAACGGGCGGGCGCGCGCGCTGGGCGACACGACGGGCATGGTCAAGTTCCTCGCCGACGCGAAGACCGACGAGATCCTGGGCGTGCACATCGTCGGGCCGATGGCGTCGGAGCTGATCTCCGAGGCGGTGGTCGCGATGGAGTTCAAGGCCTCGGCCGAGGACATCGCGCGCATCTGCCATGCGCACCCGTCGCTGAGCGAAGCCACGAAGGAAGCGGCCCTGGCCGTCGACAAGCGCACGCTGAACTTCTGAACGGAAGCCACCGCGCTCGATGGTCTCCGTCACAGAGTTGTACCGGCAGACGCTCGCGGAGCGCGGCTACCAAAGCGACCCGGCGCAACTCGCCGCGGTCGCTGCGCTGCAGCGCTGCCAGGACGAGTGGGAGGCCTACAAGGCGCGGCGCAGCAATGCGATCGCGAAGCTGCTGGTGCGGCCGCCGCTGCCGCGCGGCGTCTACATGCACGGCGGGGTGGGGCGCGGCAAGAGCTTCCTGATGGATTGCTTCTTCAACGCCGTGCCGCTGCAGCGCAAGACGCGGCTGCACTTCCATGAGTTCATGCGCGAGGTGCACCGCGAGCTGGCCGAGCTGAAGGGCATCGTCAACCCGCTCGAGGAACTGGGCGCGCGCATCTCGCGGCGCCACCGGCTGATCTGCTTCGACGAGTTCCACGTCGCCGACGTGACCGACGCGATGATCCTGCACCGGCTGCTCGACAGCCTGTTCTCGCACCGCGTCAGCATCGTCACGACCTCGAACTTCAAGCCGGACGACCTGTACCCGAACGGCCTGCACCGCGACCGCATCCTGCCGGCCATCGAACTGCTGAAGCAGAAGCTCGAGGTGATCAGCGTCGACAACGGCACCGACTACCGGCGCCGCACGCTGGAGCAGGTGACGCTGTACCACACGCCGCTCGGGCCCGAGGCCGATGCGGCGATGGCCGAGGCCTTCACGCGGCTGGCCGAGGCCAAGGACGAGCCGCCGGTGCTGCACATCGAGCACCGCGAGCTGCACGCGCGGCGCAAGGCCGGCGGCGTGGTGTGGTTCGACTTCAAGACGCTGTGCGGCGGGCCGCGTTCGCAGAACGACTACCTGGAGCTTGCGACGCAGTTCCATACCGTGCTGCTGTCGGATGTGCCGCAGATGCCGCCGCGGCTCGCCTCGGAGGCGCGGCGCTTCACCTGGCTGGTCGACGTGCTGTACGACCGCCGCGTGAAGCTGATCATGTCGGCCGCGGTGCCACCGGAAGAGCTCTACAAGGACGGCCCGCTGGCGCACGAGTTCCCGCGCACGGTGTCGCGGCTCAACGAGATGCAGTCGAAGGAATTCCTGTCGCTGGAGCGCCGCGACGTGGATACTCGGTTGACATGAAAAGGCTGTTCGTCACCGCTGCCTTGCTGGTCGCCGCGCTGGTGCAGGCGCAGACGAAGGACGCGCCGTCCAGCCAGGCCGAGCGCGAGCGCATCGCGAAGCAGCGCCAGGTGGCCGAGGCGCAGTATGCGCAGCGCGAGGCCGAGTGCAAGCGCCGTTTCGTCGTGACCTCGTGCATCGACCAGGCGCGTGCCGACCGGCGCCAGTCGCTGGACAACCTGCACCAGCAGGAGATCGCGCTCGACGAGGTGGAGCGCCAGCAGCGCAGCGCCGAGCACCGCCGGCGGCGCGATGCCAAGGCCTGGGACGAGATCAACAAGCCGGCGCCGGAGCCGCGGCCGCCGCGCGAACCGAAGGCGCGCGCATCGAAGCCGCTGCTGCCGCCGTCAGCCGCCGCATCGCGGCCGGCACCGGTCGATCGCAGTGCCGACGAGCAGCAGGCGCGCGAGCGATTCGAGGCTCGCCAGCGCGAGGCGCAGGCCCACAAGGCCGAGATCGAAGAACGCAACCGCAAGAAGGCGGCGACCCGCAAGCCGGGATTGCCGCTCCCCGCCGCTTCGGCGCCCTGAATGCCGATCAAGCAACGCCCGCGGAACCGGCTTCGCCGGGCCGCCGGGTGGTGCCCCCTGGGGGGAGGGGCGAAGCGACTGGGGGGGCTCTATCTAGCCTAGCGCGTCGATCCGGATCAGCGCCAGCGACAGGTTGTCCCCCGTCCCCCGCGCCCGCTGGCGTGCCTTCGTCACCAGCATCTCGCTCGCCTCGCGCGGCGGCAGCGTGTGCACGATCGCGCCGAGTTCCTTCGGGCTGAAGTAGTGCCACAGCCCGTCGCTGCAGGCGAGCACCGAGTCGCCGACCTGCAGCTGGTCGATGTGGTGCAAGGTCAGCGGCGGATCCTGGTAGGTGCCGAGGCAGCCGGTCAGCAGGTTCGACTGCGGGTGCGTGTTGGCCTCTTCCTCGCTGATCTGGCCCTCGTCGACCAGGCGTTGCACGAACGAATGGTCGATGGTGCGGCGGACCATGTCCGGCC
>NZ_JBFUFQ010000267.1:0-7181 GCF_056403355.1 Rhizobacter sp. P2_H3
CATCAGCCTCGTCGATGCCCGACCTCGACGACGAGCCGCCCGCACGCGCCGCAGCAGCGCCGTCCGCGCCCGTCCCGGTGCCGATGGCCGCACCCGCCGTGCCGGCCTTCGAGCGCACGCCGCTCGGCGACCGCTGGAACGAGCTGGTCGTGCAGATGGTGCAGGCCAACGCCATCGGCGCGCTGGTGCGCGAGTTGGCCCTGCAAGGCCAGTGCGTCGCACTCGACGAGCAGGGCGCCGAGGTCGTCTGGCGCCTGCGCGTCGAGCGCGAGACGCTGCGCGCCGAGGTGCAGCGCACCAAGCTGCAGGCGGCACTCGTCACGCAGCTGGGCCGCCCGGTGCGGCTCGAGGTCGAACCCGGCGTGCCGGCAGATTCACCGGCCCTGCGAGCCGCCGCCGAGCGCGCGCGCCGCCAGGCCGAAGCCGAACAGATCATCCACAACGACCCGCTGGTGCAAGCGCTGATGCAGCAGTTCAAGACCGCACGCATCGTGCCCGGCTCGGTCAAACCCCACTGAAACCCGAGGACCCCTCACCATGATGAAGAACCAACTCGCCGGCCTGATGAAGCAGGCCCAGGCGATGCAGGACAACCTGAAGAAGGCGCAGGAAGAACTCGCCCACATCGAGGTCGAAGGCCAGTCCGGCGCCGGCCTCGTGAAGGTCACGATGACCTGCAAGCACGACGTGAAGCGCATCGTGATCGATCCGAGCCTGCTTGCCGACGACAAGGACATGCTCGAAGACCTGGTGGCTGCCGCCTTCAACGACGGCATCCGCCGCGCCGAAGAGGTCTCGCAGGAGAAGATGGGCAAGCTGACGGCCGGCATGCCGCTGCCGCCGGGCATGAAGTTCCCGTTCTGATCCAGTGGCCGAACCTGCACTCGACGGATTGATCGAGGCGCTGCGCCGCCTGCCCGGCGTCGGGCAGAAATCCGCGCAGCGCATGGCCTTCCACCTGCTGCAGCACGACCGCGACGGTGCCGCGCGCATCGCCGCATCGCTGCAGAAGGCGGTGGCCGACGTACGCCACTGCGACCGCTGCCACACCTTCACCGAGGGCGCCATCTGCAGCACCTGCGCCGATGAGCGGCGTGACGCGCGCCTGCTGTGCGTCGTCGAGACGCCGGCCGACCAGGCGGCGCTCGAGCGCACCGGCAGCTACAAGGGGCTGTACTTCGTGCTGATGGGGCGGCTGAGCCCGCTCGACGGCGTCGGCGCGCGCGACATCGGCCTCGCGCAGCTGATCGAGCGCGCCACCGATGGCACGGTCGAAGAGGTGATCGTCGCGACCAACTTTACCGCCGAAGGCGAGGCCACCGCGCACGTGATCGGCGAGACGCTGAAATCACGTGGCCTGCGCGTCACGCGGCTGGCGCGCGGCGTGCCGATCGGCAGCGAGCTCGAATACGTCGACCTGGGGACCATCGCGCACGCGTTGAGCGAGCGGCGCTAGCCCACCCGCTCAGCGCTTCGCGACCCGCGTCGGCCGCTTCGCCGGCCGATGCGCCTTCGATGCGGTGCGCACCGCCGGCTTGCGCGCTGTCGCCTTGCTCGCGACGAACACATACACCGTCTGCCCCGGCTTGAAGTTCGCGCCGACCGTCGTCTTGTTCCACAGCGCCACCTGCGCCGCGCTCACGCGGTAGCGCTGCGCGACCGTCGCCACGCTCTCGCGCTTGCCGGCCTTCAGCGCCATGCGGCGCAGCGCCGGCGATTCGGACACGAGCGACATCACGCCGTTGTCCGCCAGGTGCCCCGACACGTCGGTCTGGCGGCTCTCGCCGCGCGGCACCAGCAGCGTCGAGCCGGCCCGCACCAGCATGCGCGGCGGGATGTTGTTGACCTCGCGCAACTGCGCCTCGGTCATCCCCACCTGCTTGGCTGCATCGGCCGGGCGCAGCGTGCGCGGCGCGACCCAGGCCGTCCAGGTGGCCAGCGGCCCGCGGTGCTCGCCGATGCTGCGCACGAACTGGCTCGCGTTGTCGTACGGCAGCAGCAGCTGCGGCGTGCCGGCCGCCAAGATCACCGGCCGGTTCATCTGCGGGTTCAGCGTCTGGAACTCTTCCAGCGACACGCCGGCCAACCGCACCGCCAGCGCGACGTCGATGTCGCGCTCGATCGGCACGCTGAGGAAGTACGGGTGGTTGTCCAGCGACGGCAGCGTCAGCAGGTACTCCTCGGGGTGCAGCACGATGTTCTTCACCGCCTGCAGCTTCGGCACGTAGAACGCCGTCTCGTTCGGCATCTTCAGGCTGAGGTAGTCGGTCGGCTTGCCGGCGCGGCGGTTGCGCGCGATGGCGCGCTGCACGTTGCCCTCGCCCCAGTTGTAGGCGGCGAGCGCCAGGTGCCAGTCGCCGAACATGTCGTGCAGCCGGGCCAGGTAGTCGAGCGCGGCGCGCGTCGAGCCGAGCACCGAGCGGCGGTCGTCGCGGAACACGTTCTGCTTCAGCGAGAAGGTGYTGCCGGTGGCCGGCATGAACTGCCACATGCCCGAGGCCTTGGCCGACGACACCGCCTGCGGGTTGAACGCGCTCTCGACGAAGGGCAGCAGCGCCAGCTCGGTCGGCATGCCGCGGCGCTCGACCTCCTCGACGATGTGGAACAGGTAGCGGCTGCCGCGCTCGGTCATGCGCTGCACGTAGTCGGGCCGCGACGCATACCAGCGCTCGGCGGTGCGCACCTGCTCGGTGTCGAGGTCGGGCATCGCGTAGCCGTGGCGCAGGCGCGACCACAGGTCGATGCTCGCGGTGGGCGCGTTCAGGTCGACCTTCTCTTCGGGGCGCAGCGGGTCGATCGGCGGCGCGACGGCCGGGCCCTCGGCGACGGTGGTGTTGTCGGCGGCCGAGGCCGCCCCGGCGGGTGCGCTGGCCGCGGCCGACACCTCCGGTGCAGAGGCTGCAGGAGATGCGCCCACGACGCCGCCCTCTGGGGTCGGCGTGGTGGTCGCGCAGGCCGCCAGCAGCGTCAGCGCGGCGAACAGGCCCAGGCCGCAGCCTCGTCGCAGGGTCAGACGCAAGAGAGGGATCAAGTCGGTCATCAGAAGTTGTTTTTCCAGTGGCGCAGCGCGGCCAGCACGTCGACTTCGTCGTCGGGCCGGGCGCCGTGGGTGGCGGCGGCAGCAGCCACCTCGGGTTGCGCACAGCGCATGAAGGGATTGATGCGCCGCTCCTGCGCGATCGAGCTCGGCAGCGTCGCGCGGTCGTCGGCGCGCAGCGATTCGCACAGCGCCGTGTAGTCGAGCAGGTCGCGGTTGTGCGGCTCGACGGCGCGTGCGAACTTCAGGTTCGACAGCGTGTACTCGTGCGCGCAGCACACCCGCGTGTCGCCGGGCAGCGCGGCCAGGCGCGACAGCGAGCGGTGCATCTGCGCCGGCGTGCCCTCGAAGAGCCGCCCGCAGCCGCCGGAGAAGAGGGTGTCGCCGCAGAACAGGATCGGCGCATCGCCATCGCTCGCAGCGCAGAAGTACGCGATGTGGCCGGCGGTGTGGCCCGGCACGTCGATCACCTCGAAGCGCAGGCCGAGCCACTCGGCGGCATCGCCATCGTGCAAGGGCGTGAACGGGGTGGGGATCTTCTCGCGCGCGGGCCCGTAGACGGGGCCTTCGAGGCGCGGTCGCAGCGCATCGACGCCGCCGACGTGGTCGCCATGGTGATGGGTCACTAGAATCGCCGACAGCCTCAGGCCATGAGCGTCCAGCGCTTGCTCCACCGGTGCCGATTCACCCGGATCGACGACGAGAGCCTGCCGGCCATCGTGAAGCATCCAGATGTAGTTATCGGCGAAGGCTGGCAGGGCAAGCAGTTTCATGACACAAGTCGGCGGGATTATAGGTTTGGCCCAGTGGCTGGAGACCCCCCCGGGGCGCTACCTGCTGGCCTGGGAACAGGCCCAACTCGATCGAAGCGTGGCCGATGTGTTCGGATTTCACGCTTTGCAGCTCGGCATGACCGAACTCGAGGGGTTGAGGGCCAACCGGATGCCGCACCGTTGGGTGGCGCTCGACGCGCAAGGGAAGCTGGTGGAGCGCGATCCCGCGGCCGAAGTTCCCACGGATGCCGCCGCCGGTGTTACCAACGGCACTCCGGCCGAGCGCGTGGCCGTCGTGCTGCGCTGCGATTTCGATGCGCTGCCGTTCGATTCGCAGAGCCTCGACCTGGTCGTGCTGCYGCACACGCTGGAGCTCGCGCGCGACCCGCACCTGGCACTCGGCGAGGTCGAGCGCGTGCTGCGGCCAGAAGGGCGCGTCGTGATCCTCGGCTTCAACCCGACCAGCCTGTGGGGCCTGCGCCAGCGCTGCGGCCGGCTGCTGCGCTACATCGGCTTTTCGCGCCAGAAGCCGCTTTTCCTGCCGAACGACGGCGAGTTCCTCGGCTACTGGCGGCTGCGCGACTGGCTGCGGCTGCTGAGCTTCGAGGTGCAGGGCGGGCGCTTCGGCTGTTATCGTCCTCCCCTCAAGACCGATGCGTGGCTCGCACGCTATGCCTGGACCGAACGCATCGGCGAACGCTGGTGGCCGGTGCTCGGCAGCGTCTACCTGCTGGTGGCGGTGAAGCGCGTGCGCGGCATGCGGCTGGTGGGCCTGATCCGCCAGCAGCGCACTGCCGGCCAGCGTGCGGCCACCGTCGCGAGCCACCGCACCCACCAGCGCGCCCATTCATCTTCCGAGACTCCATGACTGAAGCATCGTCCGCCGCCCCGTCCGATCAACCGCAGATCAAGCGCCCGCAGGTCTTGATCTACACCGACGGCGCCTGCAAGGGCAACCCCGGCCCTGGCGGCTGGGGCGCGTGGCTGCGCACCGGCGAGCACGAGAAGGAGATGTTCGGCGGCGAGCGCCAGACCACCAACAACCGCATGGAGCTCACCGGGGTGATCGAGGCGCTCGCGTCGCTGAAGCGCACCTGCGACGTGATCATCTACACCGACAGCGAGTACGTGCGCAAGGGCATCACCGAGTGGATCCACGGCTGGAAGACGCGCGGCTGGAAGACGGCCGACAAGAAGCCGGTGAAGAATGCCGACCTGTGGCAGCGCCTCGACGGGCTGCGCAACCTGCACCACGTCGACTGGCGCTGGGTGAAGGGCCACGCAGGCGATCCGGGCAACGAGCGCGCCGACCAGTTGGCCAACAAGGGCGTCGAGAGCGTGAGGTGAACCTGTAGCCCGGATGCCAATCCGGGACGCGTTCAAACCAGCCCGTCGAACGGCAGTATCTCCACCAGGCTGCCCGCCGCGACATCCCCCTGCCCATGCGGCAGCACCACGAGCCCGTTCGCCTCGCTCATGCTGCGCAGCACCCCCGAGCCCTGCGACCCGGTGATCGCCACCTGCCACGTTCCGTCCACGCCGCGCGAGACGATGCCGCGCTGGTACTCGGTGCGCCCCGGCCGCTTGCGGATCGCCGTCGTGCAGCGCGCCTGCAGCATCGGCAGCGGCTCGACCGCGGCGCCCGACATCGCGAGCAGCGCATCGCGCACGAAGGTGTAGAAGCCCACCATCACCGCGACCGGGTTGCCCGGCAGCCCGAACAGCACCGCCTCGCGGCCCTGGCTCGCGATGCGGCCCACCGCCATCGGCCGCCCCGGCCGCATCGCGATGCGCCAGAACAGCACCTCGCCGAGCCGCGCCATCACCGCGCGCGTGTGATCGGCCTCGCCGACGCTGACGCCGCCCGAGGTGATCACCACGTCGGCGTTCTCCACCGCATGGCGCAGCGTGGCCTCGAGCGCGGCGGGTTCATCGCGCACGATGCCCAGGTCGAGCACCTCGACGCCGAGCCGCTGCAGCATGCCCCACAGCGTGTAGCGGTTGCTGTCGTAGACGCAGCCCTCGTCGAGCGTTTCGCCGATCGAACGCAGCTCGTTGCCGGTGGAGAAGAAGGCGACGCGCGGGCGGCGCCACACCGGCAGCTCGCCGCGGCCGAGCGAGGCGACGAGGCCGAGATCGGCCGGCCGCAACGCGCGGCCGGCGTGCAGCGCGATGCTGCCGCGCGCCAGGTCTTCGCCGGCCAGCCGCCGGTTCGCGCCTGTTTTGACGGCACCAGCCGGCACGGTGATCCGATCGCCGTCGACCCGCACGAACTCCTGCGGCACGACGGTGTCGAGACCGGGCGGCATCACCGCGCCGGTCATGATGCGCACGCACTGGCCCGCGCCGATCGCGTGGCCGACCACCTGGCCCGCGAGCTCGGTGGCGGCCACCGTCAGCACGGTGGCCTCGCCGGTGCGCAGCTCGCTGCCGCGCAACGCATAGCCGTCCATCGCGGCGTTGTCCCGCGGCGGCACGTCGATCGTCGACGGGATGTCCTGTGCCAGCACGCGGCCGAGGCTCGCGCGCAGCGACAGGTGCTCCACCGCCTGCACACGCGGCAGCATGCGCGCGATGAAGGCGCGCGCCACGTCCACCGGCAGGTCGTCGGCGTCGTAGCCGTGCAGGCCGAGGGCCAGGTCGTTCAAGGAGCTCATCACAGCGCGAGCGACATCAGGTCCTTGTCATGGTAGATGCCGTCGAGCTTGATCGCGTGCTTCAGCGTGCCGTAGCGCACGAAGCCGGCGCCCTCGTACAGCCGCACCGCGCGCCGGTTGGTCGACGTGACCGACAGCGTCAGCAGCTCGATGCCGTCGGCCGCGCGCGCCTGCTCGATGCCGGCGGCCAGCAGCGCGCGCCCGACGCCGCGGCCCGCCGCCTGCGCCTGCACCATCATCCCGACGATGTGGCCGATGTGCCGCACCTTGGCGCGGTTCTCGCGTTCGCAGGTGAGGGCGCCCAGCAGTTCGCCGTCGTCCCAGGCACCGAGCGTGAACTGCCCGCCGCCCGGCTGCCCCAGCCCGAGCCGCGGCAGGTAGACCTCGGCCGGCTTGCGCGATTCGGTGTGCGCGTCGGAGGTGAAGGCATCGGGGAAGGCCTGCAGCATCGCGTCGCGCAGCGCCTTGTAGGCCGGCAGGTCGACGACGTCAAGCGTGCGGATCACCAGCAGCTCAGGGGCCGCGCGGCGCGCGGAGTCGCTCGAGATCATCGAGGCTCATCCACCGATGTAGTGCATCTCGACGCGGCGCCCGGCCGGCGCGGATGACGGGTCGGCGCCGGCCTCGCTGCGCAGTTCGGAGTAGCGGTCGGCGCGCCGGTTCCAGACGCCGCCGATCGCCGCGGCGATCTCGGCATCGCTGCGGCCCTCGCGC
>NZ_JBFUFQ010000268.1:0-7168 GCF_056403355.1 Rhizobacter sp. P2_H3
GCGTCAACGCTGGTGCTGACGCTGGCCGGCTGCGCCAGCTCCAATGGCATCGCGCCGGGCGCGAAGCTGGTCGAGCCGGCGACGGTCGGCCTGGCCGCGAAGGCCGACGCAGCCTCGCCGGCCATCGAGGCCAACTGGTGGCAATCGTTCGGCGACAGTTCGCTGAACGGGCTGGTCGACAAGGCGCTGACCGGCAGCCCGAACCTGCGCGTGGCGCAGGCGCGCATCACGCGGGCGCAGGCCGCGATCGATAACGTGGCGGCGGCCGACGGCCTGCAGGTCACCGGGCAGTTCGATGCCACCCGCCAGCGCTTCACCGAGACCGGCCTGGTGCCGCCCCCGATCGGCGGCACGATGCAGACCACCGCGACGCTGCAGGCCGCCGCCTCGTGGGAGTTCGATTTCTTCGGCCGCAACCGCGCCGCGCTCGACGCCGCCCTCGGCAGCCAGCGCGCGCAAGAGGCCGAGCTGCAAGCCGCACGCGTGCTGCTGGCAGCCAACGTCTCGCGCAACTACGTGCAGCTGGCGCGCCTGCTCGAGCAGCGCGATGTCGCGACCCGCTCGCTGCAGCAGCGCGACGACATCCTCGCGCTGATCCGCCAGCGCGTGCAGGCCGGGCTGGACACCACCGTCGAGCTGCGCCAGGGCGAGGGCGCCTTGCCCGAGACCCGCCAGCAGGTCGAGGCGCTCAACGAGCAGATCGCGCTGACCCGCCATGCGCTGGCCGCGCTGACGGCGCAGGCCCCGAACGCGCTCGACACGCTGAGCCCGCGCCTGCAGCCGGTGCAGGCGGTGCCGCTGCCGGCCAACGTGCCGGCCGACCTGCTGGGCCGCCGCGCCGACATCAGCGCCGCGCGCTGGCGCGTCGAGGCCGCCACCAGCGACGTGAAGTCCGCGCGCGCCCAGTTCTACCCGAACGTCAGCCTGACCGGCTTCGCCGGCTTTTCGAGCATCGGGCTGGACAACCTGCTGAAGTCCGACAGCCAGCAGTACGGCATCGGCCCGGCGATCCGCCTGCCGATCTTCGACGGCGGCCGGCTGCGCGCCAACCTGCGCGGCAAGTCGGCCGACCTCGATGCCGCGATCGAGAGCTACAACGCCGCCGTGCTCGACGCGGTGCGCGACGTGGCCGACCAGATCAGCTCGCTGCAGTCGATCGAGCGCCAGCAGAAGGAACAGGCCAGTGCCCAGGCCTCGGCCGAAGCGGCCTATGACATCGCGACGCAGCGCTACAAGGCCGGCCTCGGCACCTACCTGGTGGTGCTGAACGCCGAGTCCACGGTGCTGACGCAGCGCCGCCTGGGCACCGACCTGAAGGCGCGCGCGCTCGACACGCAGGTGGCGCTGATCCGCTCGCTGGGCGGCGGCTATGTCGCCGCGCCGCTGCGCACCGCGCAAGCCTCCTGATCCCGACCCGATTCCATACAAACACAGCAAGTCCCCCGGAGAACCTTTCATGACCTCCCCGCAAGACAACACCGCTCCCGCAGTCACCGGCAACCCGACCCGCAAGAAGGCCCTGACCGCCGTGGCGGCCGCCGTCGCGGTGGTCGGCGTCGCCTACGGCGCGTACTACGCGCTGGTGCTGAACCACTACGAGTCGACCGACAAYGCCTACGTGCAGGGCAACGTCGTGCAGCTGACCCCGCAGGTCGGCGGCACCGTGCTCGCGATCAATGCCGACGACACCGACTTCGTGAAGGCCGGCCAGCCGCTCGTGAAGCTCGACCCGGCCGATGCGCAGGTCGCGCTCGACCAGGCCGAAGCCCAGCTCGCGCAGACGGTGCGCGAGGTGCGCACGCTGTTCGCGAACAACTCGACGCTGAAGGCGCAGATCGCGCTGCGCGAGGCCGACCTGGCCCGTGCGCAGGCCGACCTCGTGCGTGCGCAGGACGACGTGAACCGCCGCGCCCCGCTGGTCGCGAGCGGCGCCGTCGGCAAGGAAGAGTTCAACCACGCGAACGCGCAGCTCGCCGCGTCGAAGAGCGCCGTCGCGGCCGCGCAATCGGCCTCGCTGGCCGCGCGCGAGCAGCTCACGTCGAACCAGGCGCTGACCGACAACACCTCGGTCGAGGAGCACCCGAACGTGCAGCGCGCCGGGGCCCGCGTGCGCGAGTCCTACCTGGCGCTGCGCCGCGCCGACCTGCTGGCTCCCGTCGACGGCTACGTCGCCAAGCGCAGCGTGCAGGTCGGCCAGCGCGTGCAGGCCGGTGCGCCGCTGATGTCGGTGATCGCGCTGAACCAGCTGTGGGTCGATGCCAACTTCAAGGAAAGCCAGCTGAAGAACCTGCGCATCGGCCAGCCGGTCACGCTGCAGGCCGACGTGTACGGCAAGAAGGTCGAGTACCGCGGCCGGATCGAAGGACTCGGCGCCGGCACCGGCTCGGCGTTCTCGCTGCTGCCGGCGCAGAACGCCACCGGCAACTGGATCAAGGTGGTGCAGCGCGTGCCGGTGCGCGTCGCGCTCGACCCGAAGGAGCTTGCCGAGCACCCGCTGCGCGTGGGCCTGTCGATGGACGCCAAGGTCGACGTGAGCAACACCGACGGCAAGATGCTGGCCGATGTGCAGCGCAGCTCGGCGGTCGCGCAGACGGCGGTGTTCGACCTGGTCAACCAGGCGGCCGACGGCGAGGTGCGCAAGATCATCGCGAGCAACCTCGGCCATGCGCTGAAGCCCGACACCAAGGTGGCGGCACGCCGCAGCGAGGCGGCGACGCCGGCCGCCGCCGCGGGCGAGACGGTTGCGTCGAGCGCCGTCGCCGCCGCGGTCAAGCTGACCCCGGTCAAGCAGTAAGCCAGCCCCAGAGATCCGCGGAGCCTTCCCATGTCCTCCACCACCGCCGATGCGGTGTCCGGCGCCGAAGCGCCGGCGCCTGCGCCCGCCCCGGTCGCGCCGCCGCGTCCGGTGGCCCATCCGCCGCTGACCGGCAGCCAGCTGGTCCTCGGCACGATCGCGCTGTCGCTCGCGACGTTCATGAACGTGCTCGACAGCTCGATCGCCAACGTCTCGATCCCGGCCATCGCCGGCGACATGGGCGTGAGCCCGAACCAGGGCACCTGGGTCATCACCTCGTTCGGCGTGGCCAACGCGATCTCGGTGCCGCTGACCGGCTGGTTCACGCGCCGCTTCGGCCCGGTGCGCCTGTTCATGGCGAGCATCCTGCTGTTCGTGTTCTCGTCGTGGCTGTGCGGCCTGGCGCCGAACATCGAGACGCTGATCGCGTTCCGCGTGCTGCAGGGCCTGGTGGCCGGCCCGATGATCCCGTTGTCGCAGACGCTGCTGCTGGCGAGCTACCCGGCCGCCAAGGCCGGCACCGCGATGGCGATGTGGGCGATGACGGTGCTGGTCGCGCCGGTGGTCGGCCCGCTGCTGGGCGGCTGGATCACCGACAACATCTCGTGGCCGTGGATCTTCTACATCAACATCCCGGTCGGCATCCTCGCGGCGATGTTCACCTGGTCGATCTACCGCACCCGTGACGCCGTGCCGCAGAAGGTGCCGCTCGACTACGTCGGCCTGGGCTTGCTGGTGCTGTGGGTCGGTGCGCTGCAGGTGATGGTCGACAAGGGCAAGGAGCTCGACTGGTTCCAGTCCAGCCAGATCATCACGCTGGCCGTCGTCGCGGTGGTGGGCTTCCTGTTCTTCCTCGCGTGGGAGCTGACCGAGAAGAACCCGATCGTCGACCTGCGGCTGTTCGCGCGGCGCAACTTCTGGCTCGCCACGGTGGCGCTGTCGGTGGGCTACGGCGTGTTCTTCGGCAACGTGGTGCTGATGCCGCTGTGGCTGCAGCAGTACATGGGCTACACCGCCACCTGGGCCGGCATCGCGCTGGCGCCGGTGGGGATCCTCGCGATCCTGCTGTCGCCGTGGGTGGGCAAGAACATCGGCAAGATCGATCCGCGGCGCCTGGGCACGGTGGCCTTCCTCGGCTTTGCGCTGGTGCTGTGGATGCGCTCGCATTTCAATACGCAGGCCGACTTCAACACCATCCTGGTGCCGACGATCCTGCAGGGCGCGGCGATGGCGTTCTTCTTCATCCCGCTGCAGGCCATCATCTTCTCGGGCCTGCAGCCGCAGCAGATGGCCGCCGCGGCCGGCCTGAGCAACTTCGTGCGGATCACGGCCGGCGCGATCGGGACGTCGATCTTCACGACGGCCTGGGAGAACCGCGCGGTGCTGCACCATGCGCAGATCGCCGAGACGGTGAACGGCAACAGCATTGCGGCGACGCAGACACTGTCGAACCTCGGCGCCAGCGGCTACAGCCCCGACCAGGCGCTCGCGACGGTGAACCGGCTGGTCGACCAGCAGGCCTACACGATGGCGGCGACCGACCTGTTCTACCTGTCGTCAGCGCTGTTCCTGCTGCTGATCGGGCTGGTGTGGATGACGCGGCCCAAGAAGGGTGGCGCCGGTGGCGGTGGGGGCGGGGCTCACTGACCCGGTTCGGCGGGCGGCGGCGTGTTGCCGTCGTTCGCCGGCCGATCGTTCGTCGGCCGATAGCGGCTGGCCCAGGCCGGTCCCGGCTCCGCGGGTGTGATGCTGTAGGGACCCAGGTGTCCCGGCGTGTGCTGCACCACCAGCGGGGCGGTGGTGCCGATCCGCTGGGCTGCATGCGGTTTGACGGTAGGGAGCGATACAGGGGACATGGGATTTCCGGGTCAGGCGGTCCGTTGAATCGAATGCCCCGAGAGGGGCGCGTGCTGAGTAACGCGCCCACGTCGYCGGTTCACTTTCTGAGGGGTGTCCATGCGACCCCCATTGTGTGCGGCCGGTCGTGTCGCCCGAGGGAACCCGGCGCACGTCCGCGTTACTGACGCCGCGCCTCCACAGCGCGAGTGGTACGTGAGCGCCTTGCAGATCCTCCTGGACGAATTTGCCCGCCGCATCGGCAGTTCGCCCTTCAGCGTGGCGGGTGACCAGGCGCGCTTCGTCTGCAACGACCGCTTCGCGGTGGACCTCTTCTTCGACGCGCGCTTCGAATGCGTGCGCATCGGCACCCAGGTGGGCCATTCGCTGGTCGCGGTGCCGGGGCATGAGCTCTACTGGCGCTGCCTGTCGCGCGCCCAGCGCGACGATCCCCGCTTCGAGGTCTGCTGGAACGCCTACACCGGCGAGATGCTGAGCATGTCGGCGATGCCGATGACGAGGCTCGACATCGACGGCTTCATGCTGTGGATCGAGCGCTTCCTCGGCAGCTCGACCGAGGTGTCCGCGGCCTGGCTCGCCGCGGAGGACCCGCACGGCTGCGGCCTGCCGCTGGCGGATTGCCGCAGCTTCGCCTGAGCGCCGGCCTCAGCGCCTCAGCCCGACACCCCGGCGTACTGCCTGAACTGCCCCCGCCCGGCGTGCTTCGCGGCGTACAGCGCCTCGTCGGCATGGCGCATCGCCTCGGCCAGCGTCGCGCCGTGCGTCGGCCAGACGGCGGCGCCGATGCTGCAGCCCACCCGCAGGTTGTTCAGCGTCAGGTAGCTCATCGGCCGGCGCATGTCGCGCACGATGCGCTCGGCCAGCGTGCGCGACAGCGCGCTGCCTTCACCCGGCAGGCCGGTGATCAGCACCAGGAACTCGTCGCCCCCGAGGCGGAACACGAAATCCTGCTCGCGCGCCAGCTTGCGCAGGCGCCTGGCCACCTGCACCAGCACCTGGTCGCCGGCCGCGTGGCCATGGCGGTCGTTGATCGGCTTGAAAGCGTCCAGGTCCAGGCACAGCACGCAGACCTCGAGCCGCGCCTGATCGACGTCGTCGGCCAGGCGCTCGGCCATCTCGGCCAGGAAACCGCGATTCCACAACCCCGTCAGCGGATCGCGCAGCGCGCGCTGCTCGAGCGACTGCACCGCCTGCTCGCGGTCTTTCAGCGTGTCCTGCAGCTGCGCGACGGCGGCCGCGATCTGCTGCACGTCGTTGCGCCGGCGCGGCAGCGATGTGCCCGGCCCACCGGGTGCGCGCGGGCGGGCGGCGGTGCCGCGCAGCGCATGCGCGAGTTCCTCCACCGGTGCGACCAGCAGCGCGATCAGCCAGCAGCCGATCAGCGAACACAGCAGCCCGATGCCGATGCTCCAGGCCAGCGCGCTGGCGCGCACCTGCTGCGTGGCCGCCGCGGTCGCATCGCCCTGGTCACGGGCCACGACGTGCCAGCGGAAGCCCTTGAACTGCTGCAGCGGCCGGCTCTCGGCCACCGCGGTCAGCGAGGGCCTGCCGTCGCTCCACAGCGTGTCGGCCCAGCCCTCCTGCAGCGCGGCGAGCTGCGCCGGTGCCAGGGTCGGGCCCATGCCGGCCTGCGGCGCCAGCAGCACCGCCCCATCGGGCCCGTACACCGACAGCTGCTGCGTGGCCAGCAGGCCGCGCGGGTTCAGCACCGAGCGGCGCAGCTGGTCGGCCCATTGCCAGCTCAGGTGCAGCGCGATCACGCCGCCCAGGCTGCCGTCGGCGCGCCGGATCGGCGCGGCCACGTCGACGAACTTGACCGCTTCGCCGGGCGAGTTCGGTGCGTAGCGGGCGAGCATCACCGCCTCGTGCACGTCGCCGGTCCACAGGCCTTCGCGGCCATTGAGGAACACCGGGCGGGCGGCGATGGACTGCCCGAGCAGCACGTCGTCGGTGGCGGCGATCACGGTGCCGTCGGCATCGGTCACGCCGATCCAGGCATAGGCGGGCAGGGTCGCGCGCAGCCGGTCGAGCGCGCCGCGGATCTCGGCCGGCGAGGTCGTGCCGCGCAGCACGTCGAGCTGCGACAGCAGGCGCACGTCGCGCGTGCGCTCCGCCATCTCGTACGACAGGCGATCGGCCATGTTGCGCGCGGTCTGCAGCAGCGCCGCGCCGGCCTCGGTGCGCACCTGGTCGGCGGCCCGCCGGGCCCACAGCTGGCCGATCGCCAGCGACAGCAGCATCAGCAGCACGCAGCTGCCCATGCTGGCCTGCAGGCGAAGCGGCCACTGGCGCGGCCGCAGGAGGTGGGCGGGGCGGATCACGCGCGGATTGTCATGCTGCGCCCGCGACGGCAGTGAGCGGAAAAGCGAGCGGGAGCGTCGCCAATTCGGCGCATCGGACGCTACGATGCCGCGTCCACCCGACCGGAGACCCCCATGGACCTGCCCCGATGTGCCGCGCGCCTGGCGCCGCTGGCTGCCGCACTGGCCGTGGCCGGCTGCGCCAACGTCCCGAATC
>NZ_JBFUFQ010000269.1:0-7089 GCF_056403355.1 Rhizobacter sp. P2_H3
GCGTGTTCCCGCGCTACGACGACCCGCTGCTCGAGGAGAGCGGCCTCGTCATCTCGCAGGGCGAGAACGACGAGGAGCGCAAGCGCTACGACCGCTTCCGCGACCGCATCATGTTCCCGATCCGCTCGGTGCAGGGCGACGTGATCGGCTTCGGCGGGCGCGTGCTCGACAAGGGCGAACCGAAGTACCTGAACTCGCCGGWGACGCCGGTGTTCGTGAAGGGCCGCGAACTCTACGGCCTGCACGAGGCGCGCGCCGGGCTGCGCAAGCGCGGCTATGCACTGGTGGTCGAGGGCTACATGGACGTCGTCGCGCTCGCGCAGCACGGCTTCGACAACGCCGTGGCGACGCTGGGCACGGCCTGCACGGCCGAGCATGTGCAGAAGCTGTTCCGCTTCACCGAATCGGTGGTGTTCAGCTTCGACGGCGATGCCGCCGGGCGGCGCGCAGCCGGGCGGGCGCTCGAAGCCTCGCTGCCGCATGCCAGCGACACCCGCACCGTCCGCTTCCTGTTCCTGCCGACCGAGCATGACCCGGATTCGTACGTGCGCGAGCTGGGTGCCGAAGCCTTCGAGACCTGCGTCGCGCAGGCGGTGCCGCTGTCGCGCCAGTTGCTCGAGGCGGCCCGTGACGGCGGCGACCCGTCGACGGCCGAGGGCCGGGCCAAGTTCCTCGCCAACGCCAGGCCGCTCTGGTCGGCGCTGCCGGAGGGTGCGCTGAAGCTGCAGCTGCTGGCCGAGCTGGCGCAGCAGGGCGGCATCGCATCGGCCGACCTGACGCAGCTGTGGCAGGCCTCGGCCGCGCCGCGGCACGGCGGCGGATCGCCCTCCTCCCGCCACGAGCCGCCCGACGACGACGGTTACGGCCCGCCACCGGACGACGGCGCCCCGGCCGCGCCGCGCGAGCGCTTCCAGCGGCGGGAGAGCAGCAGCGGCGGCCGCAAGTGGACCAAGGAATGGACCAAGGAGTGGAAGGGCAAGCGCGGCGAGCGCGATCGCTACGAGGAAAGCGGCCCCTTCCCGCCGCAGTCGAAGACGCGCACCGTGCCGACCAGCCCGGCCGACACCGTGCTGCGGCTGTTGCTGCTGCACAGCGACTGGTGGGACCAGCTCGGCACCGACGACCACCAACTGCTGCACGAGCTGCCGGCGCCGCACGGATCGCTGGTCACCTGGCTGGAGCGCCACCTGCTGGAACACGGCGCCACGCCATGGGCCGTGCTCGAGCAGGCACTGCACGACGGCGAATGGGCGGACGAAGGCCGCCGCCTCGTCCCGCCGGGTGTGCTGCAGGACGAAATGCAGTTCGCCGACCTGCGCCGCGTGATCGACGGCATGTGGGTCGAGCTGCTGTCGGCGCGCCTGCAGGTGCTGATCCGCCAGGCCGAAACCGACCCCGCGGCCCTGGTGCAATGGCGCGAACTCGACGCCCAGAGAAGGCAGCGCATGCAGCGCATGAAACTCGCCAATCCAACCTGACTTTGCGGCGTGACTTTGACGTAACGCTTTCTTTCGCCGATAATCGAAGGTTTGTTACGCGGCAAGAGTGACGAACGGTCAACAAAGACAGCACCTCCGGGCCCCGGCCACCCTCTGACCCAGGGTCCCCACCTCAAGGCCACCCTACCCCGCAAGGGCTGTACTCCGTTTGATGGTCACGCGACCTTGCCCATTTGATTGCGGCCCCAAGCTAAGGCTTGATCCGGGCCTCGCTACGTCTTTGGACCTCCGCTGAACAGGGCCCTGCCAAGCCGCCGTCACCCGGCTTGTTGGCGTGCCCCTGAGGCTGGGTTCGACGTGACGACCACCACCATTCGAGGATTTGCATGACCGCGAAGAAGAGCGCCCCCGCCAAGGCAGCACAGCCGGCCGCTGCGTCGAAAGCCGTGAAGGCCGGCAAGGCCGAAGCCGAAGACAAGAAGAAGGCCGTCGCCAAGCCGGCCGCCAAGGCCGCGCCCGTCGCCGAAGCCAAGGGCAAGCCGGGCCGCAAGCCGAAGGCCGCCACGGCCACCGCCGCCAAGAAGGAAGAAGTGCCCGAGGAGGACTTCTCCGACCTCGAAGCCGACCTCGAAGGCGAGCCCGAGCCCGAAGCGGCYGGCACCGACGACAAGGCTGCCAAGGCCAAGCCGCTGCGCATGAAGGTGTCGCGGGCCAAGGAACGCGCGCTGATGCGCGAGTTCGGCCTCGACGAGACCGCGCTCACCGAAGAGGAAGTCGCCAAGCGCCGCCATGAGCTGAAGACGCTCATCAAGATGGGCAAGACGCGCGGCTTCCTGACCCACCAGGAAATCAACGACCACCTTCCCGAGAAGCTGGTCGACGCCGACATCCTCGAAGCCATCGTGTCGATGCTCAACGACATGGGCATCGCGGTCTACGAGCAGGCGCCCGACGCCGCCACGCTGCTGATCGCCGGCGGCGGCACCACCACCGCCACCGAGGAAGAAGCGGAAGAAGCCGCCGAAGCGGCGCTCTCCACCGTCGACTCCGAGTTCGGCCGTACCACCGATCCGGTGCGCATGTACATGCGCGAGATGGGCACGGTCGAGCTGCTGACGCGCGAGGGCGAGATCGAGATCGCCAAGCGCATCGAAGGCGGCCTGCAGGCGATGATGCTGGCGATCAGCGCATCGCCCACCACCATCGCCGAGATCCTGTCCTATGCCGACCGCATCGGCGCCGGCGAGATGACGATCTCCGAGGTGGTCGACGGATTCGTCTCCGAAGACGAGGCGGACGACTACGTGGCCGAGGAAGACGTCGACTTCTTCGACGAGGAAGACGACGACGACGGCAACGGCGGCAGCAAGGCGCTGACCAAGAAGCTCGAAGAGCTGAAGGGCGCGGCGCTGACGAAGTTCGCCAACCTGCGCGAGAACTTCGACAAGATGCGCAAGGCCTTCGAGAAGGACGGCTACCAGTCGGCGCCGTACGACAAGGCCCAGCACGCCATCAGCGCCGAGCTGATGACGATCCGCTTCACGGTGAAGACCATCGAGAAGCTGTGCGGCATCCTGCGTTCGCAGGTCGACGACGTGCGCCGCTACGAACGCGAGCTGCGCAAGATCCTGGTCGACAAGTGCGGGATGCCGCAGGAATACTTCATCAAGCATTTCCCGCCCAACATCCTGAACCTGAAGTGGGCCGAGAAGGAAGCCGCTGCCGGCAAGCCGTACAGCGCAGTGCTGGCGCGCAACCTGCCGCCGGTGCAGGAACTGCAGAAGAAGCTGACCGACCAGCAGGGCCGCGCCGTCGTGCCGCTCGAGGACCTGAAGCAGATCAACAAGCGCATGAACGAGGGCGAGAAGGCCTCGCGCGACGCGAAGAAGGAAATGATCGAGGCCAACCTGCGCCTCGTGATCTCGATCGCGAAGAAGTACACCAACCGCGGCCTGCAGTTCCTCGACCTGATTCAAGRGGGCAACATCGGCCTGATGAAGGCGGTCGACAAGTTCGAATACCGCCGCGGCTACAAGTTCTCGACCTACGCGACGTGGTGGATCCGCCAGGCCATCACCCGCTCGATCGCCGACCAGGCGCGCACGATCCGCATCCCGGTCCACATGATCGAGACGATCAACAAGATGAACCGGCTGTCGCGCCAGCACTTGCAGGAATTCGGCTTCGAGCCCGATGCCCCGACGCTGGCCGAGAAGATGGAGATCCCGGAAGACAAGATCCGCAAGATCATGAAGATCGCGAAGGAGCCGATCTCGATGGAAACCCCCATCGGCGACGACGACGATTCGCACCTGGGCGACTTCATCGAGGACACCAACAACACCGCGCCGATCGAGGCGGCGATGCAGGCCGGCCTGCGCGATGTGGTGAAGGACATCCTCGACAGCCTGACGCCGCGCGAGGCCAAGGTGCTGCGCATGCGCTTCGGCATCGAGATGAGCACCGACCACACGCTGGAAGAAGTGGGCAAGCAGTTCGACGTGACGCGCGAGCGCATCCGCCAGATCGAGGCGAAGGCGATCCGCAAGCTGAAGCACCCGAGCCGGTCCGACAAGCTGCGCACCTATCTGGACAATCTCTGATCGATCCGCAGCCTCGGCTGCAAAGGCCCCGCAAGCACTGCTTTCGGGGCCTTTTTTGCGCCTTCCGCAGCCGTCAAGTTGCCATAAACTTCACGCTTATGACCCAGATCCTGCAGCGCACCGTGTTGTTTGCCGATCTTCGCGGCAGCACCGCGCTCTACGAGACGCTGGGCAATGCCGAGGCCACGACGGTCGTCACGCACAGCGTCGCGCTGCTCGCCCATGTGGTGACCAGCTGCCGGGGCACGGTCGTCAAGACGCTGGGCGACGGCCTGATGGCGGTGTTCGAGAACCCGATCGAGGCGGTGTCTGCCGCCGACGGCATGCATGAATCGCTGGACCGCATCGTCCCGCCGGCGAACCCGGTCGCCGGCGCGCCGGTCGTGGCGTCGCGCACGCCGGTGCTGAAGCTGCAGGTCGGGCTGGCGCACGGCGAGGTGGTCGCGATGTCGGGCGATTGCTTCGGCGATGCGGTCAACGTCGCGGCCCGGCTGCTCGACCATGCCGGCGACAACGAGACGCTGACCACCGCCACCGTGTTCTCGGCGCAGGATGCCGAGAGCAGCGCGCGCTTTCGCAGCCTCGACCGGGTGCAGCTGCGCGGCCGCGTCGAGCCGGTGCATGTCTACCTGCTCGAAGGCCGGCGCTTCGGCGACACCGCGGCCACGGCCTACGGCGACCTGCTGCCCGTCACCACCGAGCCCGAAGGCATCCGCCTCGCGTGGCTCGACCTGAACCGCGTCTATGCCGGCCCGAGCCTGCCGGTGGTGCTGGGCCGCAGCCCGCAGGCCACCTACTGCATCGACGATTCGCGGGTCTCGCGCTCGCATGCGCGCATCGACTGGCACGGCGGCGCCTTCCAGCTGACCGACCTCAGCTACAACGGCACCTACGTGCGCTTCTCCAGCGACTCCGAGATCGTGCAGCTGCGCCGCGGCACCTGCACGCTGCACGGCAGCGGTGCGATCGGGCTGGGGGCCTCACCGGCCGATCCGACCTCGCCGTGCGTGCGCTTCGAAGTGATGAAGTTCTCCGACACCCAGCCCCAGGCGCCATTCGAGTTCAATCGCTGAAGAAGGTTGCCCCACCCCCGAGGCGCTGCGCGCCTCCCCCTCGAGGGGGCAACACCAGCGGCCCGGCAAAGCCGGTTCCGCGGTGTTCGCTGGGTCAACACCCCAACATCTCTGCCAGTTCGATCAGTGTGGCGGCCTGCCCGCAGCCAGCCGGCAACGCCCCTGCCGCATGCCCGGGCCGATGCAACCACACGGCCTGAAGCCCGGCATCGCGTGCGCCGTGCACGTCGAGCAGCAGATCGTCGCCGACATGCAGCACCTGCGCCGGCGCCACGCCCAGGCGCTCGCAGGCCAGGTGGAAGATCCGCGCATCGGGCTTGCCGATGCCGAGCTTCTGCGAGCTCAGGCTGCCCTGGAAATGCTGCGCCACGCCGACCGTCGCCAGGTCGGCATTGCCGTTGGTCACAGCGAACAGCGGGAAACGCGCCGCCAGCCGCGCGAGGCCCGGCAATGCGTCGTCGAAGAATTCCACCCGCTGGCGCGCCGCGAAGAACACGTCGAACGCCGGGCCGGCCAGCTGCGGGTCGTGGCCCGTCATCGCCAGCGCGCGGGCGATGCTCTCGCGGCGGATGGAACTCAGGTCGTGCTTCCAGTGCGGGTGCTCGGCCTCCACCGCGTTGCGCAGCGCACGCAACGCCGGCGGATCGAAACGCTGCGCCGTGGCCGGCGCGTGTTCATGCAGCCAGCCATGCAGCTGGTGCTCGGCCCGCTCGATCGCCGGCCAGACCGGCCACAGCGTGTCGTCGAGATCCAGCGTCAAGGCAAGCGGCGGACTGTCAGGGAAAGCAGGCATGGCAGCTGTGGAATCCAGCGCGGCAAGAGGGTGCCGGGCCGGCGGATTGTCCGCTACAGTCGCTTGGCCTCGGAGCAGAAGACACCGATGAATCACGCCTTCCGCGCTTCATGACCCCGGCCCCCCTGCCCGCCGACGAGCCCGAGCGCCTGCGCGTGCTGCGCGAGCTCCGGGTGCTCGACACCAGCGTCGACCCGGCGTTCCTCGCGCTGGCGCGCCAGGTCGCCGCCCGCACCGGCTGGCCGATCTCGGCCATCAGCCTGGTCGATGCCGACCGCCAATGGTTCCCGGCCGCCGTCGGCCTCGGCGTGTGCCAGACACCGCGCGATCAATCGTTCTGCGGCCACGCGATCCTGCAGCCCGCGGCCTTCGAGGTGGCCGATGCGCTCGGCGACCGGCGCTTCGACGACAACCCGCTGGTCACCGGCCTGCCCGGCATCCGCGCCTATGCCTCGGTGCCGCTGGTGGTCGACGAGCGCCGCATCGGCACGGTCTGCGCGATCCACACCGAACCGGCGCGCCTGGACGCTGCGCAATGGCAGTCGCTGCACGAGCTGGCGCTGCTGGCCAGCGCGCTGCTCGACGCCCGCCTGCGCGAGCAGCGCTGGCGGCTGCAGGAGGCCCGGGTGCGCGCCGCCAGCCTGTCGGGCAACAACTGGCTGTGGGAAACCGATGACCTCGGGCAGATCAGCTGGCTGTCCGAGAACTTCGAGCACCGCATCGGCCTGCCGCCGCAGCACGACCTGGGCCGCCGCTTCCCCGAGCTGGTCCAGCCGCATGGTGGCGAGCACGCGGCCTCGTGGTCGCGCTACGAAGCGGCATTGGCCCGCCGCGAGCCCTTCACCGAACTGATCGCCGACCGCCCCTCCCCCGCCGGCGCGCTGACGCTGTCGATCAGCGGCGTGCCGGTGTTCAGCAGCAGCGGCCGCTTCCGCGGCTACCGCGGCTCGGCCACCATCATCAACGCGCGGCTGCAGGCGCAGAGCGCCGCACGCCGCGCCGAGCAGCTGCTGAGCGATGCGCTCGAGAGCATGAACGCCGGCGTGATGATCAGCGCGCCGGACGGCCGCGTCGTGCAGTCGAACGCGGCGTGGCGGCGATCGATCGGCCACGCCGCCCCGGCCGATGCGATGACCTGGCCCGAGATGGTGCGCAACATGGTCGCGCGCGGCGACTATCCC
>NZ_JBFUFQ010000270.1:0-7049 GCF_056403355.1 Rhizobacter sp. P2_H3
CCCACGCCCCGCTCGCGCCGCTGCCCGCGGGGCCGGTGGGCCTGCTGATCGCCGCGCAGCCCCTGCCCGACCACCGCCCGCTGGCGGCCCACAAGACCACGCTGCGCCAGCACTACGACGCCGGCGTGCACCCACGCCCCGCTCGCGCCGCTGCCCGCGGGGCCGGTGGGCCTGCTGATCGCCGCGCAGCCCCTGCCCGACCACCGCCCGCTGGCGGCCCACAAGACCACGCTGCGCCAGCACTACGACGCCGGCATGCAGGCGGCCGAGCGGGCCGGCGCGTTCGACAGCCTGTTCTTCACCGCCGACGGCCGTCTGGTGGAAGGTGGGCGCAGCTCGGTGTTCCTGCTGCTGGACGGCCGCTGGTGCACGCCGCCGCTGCACGACGGCGCGCTGCCCGGCGTGATGCGCGCGCGGCTGCTGGCCGATCCGGGCTGGGCCACCGTCGAGCGCAGCCTGAGCCGGGCCGACCTGCGGCGTGCGCAGGCCATCGTGGTGTGCAACGCATTGCGCGGCGTGCTGCCGGCGCACCTGCTGTCGCGCGAGCTGAGCCACGCCTGAGACACGCATGAACCTGGCGCTGTTCGACCTGGATCACACCTTGATTCCCTTCGACAGCGGCATGGCCTGGACACGCTTCCTCACGGCGCGCGGCATCCTGCCGCCCGAGGCCCCCGAGGCCTACCTGGCCTGCTGCCACCGCTACGTGGCCGGCACGCTGGACATCCGCGCGATGCACCGCATCACGGTGGCACCGCTGGCGGCGTTTCCGCGCGACCAGATCGAGGCCTGGAGCCGCGCGTTCGAGGCCGAGATGGCGGCGCGGGTGCCCGGCATCATGCAGGCCTTGGTGGAGCGCCACCAGCGTGCCGGCGACCTGTGCGCCATCGTCACCGCGACCACGCGCTTCATCGCCGAGCCCTTTGCCCGGCTGTTCGGCATCCGCCACCTGATGGCGACCGAAGGCGAGCTGCGAGACGGCTTGCTGACCGGCGAGATCGACGGCGAGCCCTGCCACCGCGAGCACAAGCTGAGCCGCGTGCTCGACTGGCTGGACCGGCCCGGCGGCTTGCAGGCCTTCGACGAATCCTGGTTCTATTCCGATTCCGCGAGCGACCTGCCGCTGCTGCAGGCGGTGTCGCATCCGGTGGCCGTGCGGCCGGAGCCTGTGCTGCGCGAGCATGCGCGGCGCTGCGGCTGGATGGTGCTTGATTCATAAAACAAGGAGACAGCTCATGGAATGGATTCGCCAGGTCAGCTTGGTCAGGCGGGTGATGATCGGCTTCGCCGTGATGGGTGCGATCGTGCTCGCGATGGGTGCGGCGGCGGCGTGGACCGTGCAGCAGCTTGCCGCGGGACCGCAGCGGATCAATGCCGATGCGGCCATCGGGTGGTTCAGTGCGGGCGCCATCGCCGGTTGCGCGGTGGCGCTGCTGGCCGGCTGGCTGATCCGCGGCAGCATCAAGGAGTCGGTCGAATCGACCGTTCAGTGCGTGATCCGCATTGCCGGCGGCGACCTCGAGACCAAGATCACGTCGTCGGGCAAGGACGAGATCTCGTGGCTGCGGGCCGAGCTGAACGCGATGCGCAAGAAGCTGCGCACGGTGGTGCTCGACGTGCGGCAGACCGTCGAGAGCGTCGACACCGCATCGGACGAGATCGCGAGCGGCAACACCGACCTGTCGAACCGCACCGAGCAGCAGGCGAACGCGTTGCAGCTGACCGTCGGCTCGATGGCGCAGCTGGCGGCCACGGTGAGCAGCAACTCGGACAGCACACGCGAGACGCGCAGCCGGGTCACGCTGTCCAGCGAGGTCGCGGCGCGCGGCGCGCAGACCATGCAGGACGTGATCGTGCGCATGGGCGAGATCCACGCCAGCGCCGGCAAGATCGCCGAGATCATCGGCGTGATCGACGGCATCGCGTACCAGACCAACATCCTTGCGCTGAATGCAGCTGTGGAGGCAGCGCGCGCCGGCGAGCAGGGTCGCGGCTTCGCGGTCGTGGCCGAGGAGGTGCGCAGCCTCGCGCAGCGCAGTTCGTCGGCTGCGCGCGAGATCAAGGCCTTGATCGGCGACTCGACGGAGAAGGTGGCGGCCGGTTCGCAGCTGGTCGCCGATGCCGGCCGCACGATGCGCGAGATCGTCGACAGCGTCGGCCAGGTGGCGGGGCTGATCGGCGACATTGCGCAGAGCGGTGCCTCGCAGAGCAGCGACATCGGCCGCATGCAGCAGGCGATCGCGCAGCTCGACACGATGACGCAGCAGAACGCCGCGCTGGTGGAGCAGCTGGCGGCGGCGGCGCAGTCGCTGCGGGGTCAGTCGGGGCGGCTCACCGCGGCGATGGGATCGTTCCGCGTCAATGCGTAGGCCCCTTCAGGGGCGACCGGCGTGGCAAAGGCGCGTGGGGTTGATCCCCAGGCCTATTGCGCGCGCAGTGCGGCCAGCCGTCGATGCGTGCCGGGGTGCGTCGCCGTGTCCTTCGTCACGCCGAGCCGCATGAAGGCCGAGATCACCGTGTCGCGCGGCACGCCCATCCCTTCCAGCGTGCGCAGCGCAAACGCATCGGCCTCGTACTCCTGCTGGTAGGCCAGGCCCGACGCCTCGCGCCCCAACCGGCCGGCGACCGGGTCGGTCTGGTCCGGGGTGACGCTGCCGGGCACCCATTTCTGGTACATCACGCCCATTTGCGCCCAGTGCGCCAGCGCCACATGACCCAATTCGTGCGCCAGCACGAACAGCCTGCCTTCCTCGGGCCAGTCGCCCAGCGATTCGTTGGCGATCACGACACGGCCGTGCAGCGTTTCAGCCACCACGTCGCCACGCACCACGCGCAACTCGGCAGCCCCCTCCAGCCCCAGCCGGCGCGCGAGCATCTCGAAGCTGTCGCGCAGCTTCTGCGCCCGTTCGCTCTCGACCGGCGCCGGCGACATGCGCTCCAGGCGCACGCTTTGCGAGCGCTCCAGCACCTGCGTGATGTCCTCGCCGTGCGCGACGCCCGCCGCCAGTGCAACCCCGATCAACAGCCAGCCCCGCATCGACGACTCTCCTGCCCGGACCCGAACTGCAGGCCCTTGTGAGCAATTACGGCGCAAGAAATGGGCCTGATTCAAGGGTTTACCCTTGATCCTCACGCGAATCGGGGGGACGCCGTGCCGCAGTGCACGGGCAAACGCGGTGCCATGTGTCCACTTCAAGCCTGGATCAGCCCCCAGTGCAGCGCCACCAGCGTCAGCTCGGACTGGTTGCCGGCACCGAGCTTCTGCTTCACGTGGTACAGGTGCGTGCCCACCGTGCTCGGCGACAGGTTCAGGTTGGCGGCGATCTGCGCCACGGTCAGGCCGCGCGCGAGCTGGATGAACACCGAGAACTCGCGTTCGCTGAGGGCTTCGGCCGGGTTCGTGTCGCCCTTCATCTGGGCCAGCGCCAGCACCTGGGCAGTCTGCGCGTCCACATAGGGGCGGTGTTCGGCCACCGCGGTGACGGCCGCGATCAACGCCTCGGGCGCGCCGCGCTTGGTCAGGTAGCCGAGCGCGCCGGCCTGCATCACCCGCCGCGGGTGGGCGGTGTCCTCGTGCGCCGACAGAACCAGCACGCGGGCCTTCGGGTCCTGCGCCAGCAGCCGCCGCACGGCCTCGAGCCCGCCCATGCCGGGCATCGACAGATCCATCACCACCACGTCGGGCTGGAGCTTCGGGTAATCGGCACACGCCTGTTCGCCGGTGTCGGCCTCGGCCACGACCTCGATGCCGGCATCGGCCAGCAGCATCCGAAAGCCCATGCGCACCAGCGCGTGGTCGTCGACGAGCATCACTCGGATCATGCGGGGGTCACCTCGGTGGGTTGCGGCGTGGGTGGGGGCAGGCGCACCGTCAGGCGCACGCCGCGCGGGGCGATGGACACCAGCTCGAAGCTGCCGCCCAGGCCCTGCACCCGTTCGGCCAGCCAGCGCAGGCCGTGGTGGCCCTTCTTGTCATCCCAGTCGGGCGACAAGCCGACACCATCATCGACGAGTTCGAGCAGGATGCCGTCGGCCGCAGCGCGCAGCCGCACGCCGACCCGCTGCGCCTGGCCATGGCGCAGCGCGTTCGTCAGGCCTTCCTGCGCAGCGCGGTACAGCGCAAGCGCCGCCTCGCTGCCGAGCTGCACGCCGTCCATCTCGGATTGCAGCTCGATCTGCACGCCGGGCTGGCTGCGGCGCGTGCGCTCGGCCAGGTCGGCCAGCGCCTCGGCAAGCCCGAAGTTGTCCAGCACCAGCGGCGCGAGGCGCGGGATGATGCCGTGCATCGCGTCGTACAGGCGCGACGACTCGTCGGCGATCAGGCGCGCCGCCTGCTCGGCCTGCGGATCGAGCGTGCGCATGCGCTGCGCGATCGACAGCGCCATGCTGCGCATCGCCGTCACCGACTGGCCCAGCTCGTCATGCAGCTCGCGCGCGATCAGGTGGCGCTCCTGCTCGATCTGGTGGTCGACCCAGCGCGTCAACTCGCGGCTCTCTGACAGCTGCAGCTCGGCGCGCACCGCGCGGCGCTCGGTCTCGATGTGGCCCTGCAGCATGCCGACCATGCGGTTGAAGGCCTTGCCGATGGTGCCGGCCTCGGCCCCCGGCAGCGGCGGCAGCGACACATCGAAGCGGCCGCCTTCCAGCTGGTTCAGCGCCGCGACGATCTGGCCGAACGGCCGCAGCGTGCGCCCGACCAGCCAGTACACCAGCCCGTTGAGTACCACCAGCATCACGACGGCGCCGAACACCAGCGTGATGGCCTCGTCCCACGCGTCGAGCACGGCGCGCGATGCGTTCGCCTGCACCTTCAGCTGGCCGTCGGGCAGGTCCAGCGACTGCACGGCCGGCGGCGGCGCGACCAGCGCGTCGAACCAGTCGGGCGCATCGCGGCCCGGCTTGTAGGGCGACGGCGGCGAGGCATAGAGCACGGCGCCCTGCCGGTCGAGCAGCGTGATGTCGTTCGAGCGCACGCGGCCCATGCCCTGCAGGAAGGCCAGCACCGCCGGCGTGCCCTGGGCCGCATAGCGCCACACGGTGCGGTTCAGGAACTGCGAGGCCACGCGGTTGGCGGCCACCACCTCCTCGTTCACAGACGCGCGCATGCTGCGCACCTCCAGGCCCATCATCACGAACAGGAACAGCAGCGTCAGCAGCCCGACGATCAGGTGGATCTTGAGCCGTAAGCTCATGACGGCCAGCCGTCCAGCGCCTCGACCATCGCGCGCACCATCGCCGGATGGGTCGGGTCGTGGCCGGCGACCTCAATGAGGCGCAGGCGGCTGTGCGGCAGGCGCTGGTGCAGCGCGAGCGCGCCCTCGGGCCGGCAGATGCGGTCTTCGCTGCCGTGCAGCAGCAGCGTCGGCACGGCCGGCAGGCGATCGCAACGATCCAGCAGCGGCGGCTCATCGAGCCAGCAGCGGTGCAGCAGGTAGTGGCTCTGCACGCGGTAGCGGTCGACCAGCGCATCGAGCGCCGCGCCCGACGGCTCAGGCTGCGCCACAGCGCCGGTCGCGAGCGTGCTTTCCCAGCGCCACCAGGCCAGCGCCATGTGGCGTGCGGTGTCGGCATCGGCATGCAGGCCTTGCGCGAGGAAGGGCAGCATGGCGTGCCGCCGATCGGCGGGCGCGATCGCCGCGAACCGGGCCCAGGCGTCGGCCAGCCCCACATCGGCCGGTTGGAAGAAACCGCCGATGTCCTCCTCGCGCGCCAGGAAGGTGGCGCGCAGCAGCAGCCCCGTCACCGCGCCCGGATGCGCCATCGCATACGCCAGCGCGAGCGTGGCGCCCCACGAACCGCCGACCACCAGCCAGCGCTCGATGCCGAGCGCCTCGCGCAGCGTCTCCAGGTCGGCCACCAGGTGGGCGGTGGTGTTGTCGACCGTGCTGCCGCGCGGCCGGCTCTGGCCGGCACCGCGCTGGTCGGGGTTGACGATGCGGTAGCGGGCCGGGTCGAAGAAGCGGCGCAGCAGCGGCGAGCTGCCGGAGCCCGGGCCGCCATGCAGCACCACCACGGCGATGCCCTGCGGGTGGCCGCTCTCCTCGACGTGCAGCACGTGGCCGCCCGGCACACCAAGGGCGTGCAGGCGGTACGGTGCGGTTTCGGCGTAGAGCATGGACGGGGCATGGTAGCCCGCGACCCTGCCGCCGCGCTTCAGTGCTTACCTTGCGCATAGGCCTGGGCGGCAGTGTCCAGCGGCACCGGCTTGATGCGCGAGGCCATGCCGGCGCAGCCGAAGGCCTCGAAGCGCGCGATGCACAGGTCGCGCGCCGCCGCGGTGGCGTCCTTCAGGAAGCGGCGCGGGTCGAACTCGCTGCGGTCGCGGGCCATCGCACGGCGCATCGCGCCGGTCATCGCGAGCCGGATGTCGGTGTCGATGTTGACCTTGCGCACGCCGTGGCGGATGCCTTCGCGGATCTCCTCGACCGGCACGCCCCAGGTCGGCGCGATCTCGCCGCCGTGCTCGCGGATCACCGCCAGCCACTCCTGCGGCACCGACGACGAACCGTGCATCACCAGGTGCGTGTTCGGGATGCGCGCGTGGATGGCCTTGATGCGGTCGATCGCCAGGATGTCGCCGGTCGGCTGGCGGCTGAACTTGTAGGCGCCATGGCTGGTGCCGATCGCGATGGCGAGCGCGTCGATGCCGGTCTGCGCGACGAAGTCGGCGGCCTGCTCCGGATCGGTCAGCATCTGCTCGTGCGTCAGCCGGCCGGCCGCGCCGGCGCCATCCTCTTCGCCGGCCATTCCCGATTCGAGCGAGCCCAGGCAGCCGAGCTCGCCTTCCACCGACACGCCCACCGCATGCGCCATCTCGGTGACACGGCGCGTGACGCCGACGTTGTAGTCGTAGCTCGACGGCGTCTTCGCGTCTTCCAGCAGCGAGCCGTCCATCATCACGCTGGTGAAGCCCGAGCGGATCGACTGCAGGCACACCGACGGGCTCGCACCGTGGTCCTKGTGCATCACGATCGGGATGCCGGGGTACATCTCGGCAGCGGCCTCGACCATCTTGCGCAGGAAGGGCTCGCCGGCGTACTTGCGCGCAC
>NZ_JBFUFQ010000271.1:0-7028 GCF_056403355.1 Rhizobacter sp. P2_H3
GCTGGGCTGGGGGCGACCTCTTCGTGGAGTCGGCCCGCCAGGGCCGACCGCCGAAGCTGAGCCCCCAGCCCAGCCCCCCACCCGCCGCGCCAAGCCGCGCAATGTTTCAATCGTGAACCACAAGCCGCAACAAGAAATCCCGCGTTAACCCGCCACGCCTCTACTCCCCCCGCGGGCCGCAGTCGACGGCCCCGACCACAGKAGACGACACACCATGCAAGCCACCCTCCGGGCCACCGCGCTCGCCGCGACCCTGTGCCTGAGCGCGTTCGGCGCCCAGGCCGTCACGCTGAAGATCTCGTGCGGGGCCGTCGGGCTCGAGTTCCAGCTCTGCAAGGAGGAGTCCGATGCCTGGGCCCGGAAGACCGGCCACGAGGTGCAGGTCATCAACGCGCCCAACGACTCGAACGAGCGCCTCGCGCTGTACCAGCAGATCCTCGGCAGCGGCTCCGACAAGATCGACATCTACCAGATCGACGTCGTCTGGCCCGGCCTGCTCGCCAGCCACCTGATCGACCTGAAGCCCTACACCAAGGGCGCCGAGAAGGAGCACTTCCCGGCCATCATCGCCAACAACACCGTCGGCGACAAGCTGGTCGCGATGCCATGGTTCACCGACGCCGGGCTGCTGTTCTACCGCAAGGACCTGCTCGAGAAGTACAAGGTTGCGCCGCCCACCACCTGGGACGCGCTGGCCGCCGCCGCGAAGAAGATCCAGGACGGCGAACGCGCCGCCGGCAACCCGAAGATGTGGGGCTTCGTCTGGCAGGGCCGCGCCTATGAAGGCCTGAGCTGCAACGCGACCGAATGGCTCGCGAGCTTCGGCGGCGGCGCCATCGTCGAATCGAACGGCAAGGTCTCGGTCAACAACGCCAACGCGATCAAGGCGCTGCAGACCGCGGCGAGCTGGGTCGGCACCATCACGCCGAAGGCGGTGCTGAACTACGCCGAGGAAGACAGCCGCGGCGTGTTCCAGTCGGGCAACGCGGTGTTCCTGCGCAACTGGCCCTACGTCTGGGCGCTGGCGCACAAGCCCGACAGCCAGATCGCCGGCAAGGTCGGCGTGATGCCCTTGCCTGCCGGTGGCAGTGGATCGACAGGAGGCCGCAGCGCCGCGGCGCTCGGCGGCTGGCAGCTCTCAGTCTCGAAGTACTCGAAGAACCAGGCCGTGGCCGCCGACCTGGTGAACTACCTCGTCAGCGCCGCGGTGCAGAAGGACCGCGCGATCAAGGCCTCGTACAACCCGACGCTGCCGGCCCTCTACAAGGATGCCGACGTGATGAAGGCCAACCCCTTCATGGCCGAGCTCGGCAGCACCTTCGCCGCTGCGGTGAGCCGCCCGTCGACGGTGACGGCCGCGCAGTACAACCAGGTCAGCAACCTGTTCTGGAACGCGGCGCACGACGTGCTCTCCGGCAAGACACAGGCGCCGCAGGCGGTGGCCGACCTCGACCGGCAACTCAACAAGCTCGCCCCCGCGGATAAATCCGACAGATGGAACTGACGGGCACCGGCCTGCAGCGCGCGCGGCGCGTGCAGGCCTGGTGGCTGGTGCTGCCGACGCTCGCGGTGCTGGCGGCGGTGGCCGGCTGGCCGCTCGCGCGCACGCTGTTCTTCAGCCTGACGGATGCGAAGCTGTCGGCACTCGGCACGCACCGCTTCGTCGGGCTCGACAACTACCTGGGCCAGCGCTTCGGCGAGGGCGGCGTGCTGTTCGATCCCGAATGGTGGGCCTCGGTCGGCAACACGCTGCTGTTCACCGTGAGCTCGGTGCTGCTCGAGACCCTGCTGGGCCTGGGCATCGCGCTGCTGCTGAACCACCCGTCGCGGCTGCGCACGCTGCTGCGCGCCGCGGTGCTGGTGCCGTGGGCGATCCCGACCGTGGTGTCGGCCAAGATGTGGACCTGGATGCTGCACGACCAGTTCGGCGTCATCAATACCGCGCTGGTGGCCGCGCGGCTGATCGACGAGCCGCTCGCGTGGACGGCCGACCCGTCACTTTCGTTCATCACGATCGTGATGGTCGACGTCTGGAAGACCACCCCCTTCATGGCGCTGCTGACGCTGGCCGCGCTGCAGATGGTGCCGCGCGACTGCCACGAGGCGGCGCAGATCGACGGCGCATCGCCATGGACGATCTTCACGCACATCACGCTGCCGCTGATCCTGCCGGCGATGCTGGTGGCGACGGTATTCCGCGGGCTCGATGCGCTGCGCGTGTTCGACGTGATCTACGTGATGACCTCCAACAGCCGCGCGACGCGCAGCATGTCGGTCTACGTGCGCGAGCAGTTGATCGATTTCCAGAAGATCGGCCCGGGCTCGGCAGCGGCCACGCTGCTGTTCGCGACCATCGCGGTCATCACGATCGCGTGGCTGCTGGCGACTCGCTCTCGCATGCGGGAACTCGACTGATGCGCTCGCGGCAACCGCCCCTCGCCACCGCGCTGCGCCGCGGCGCCTCGCTGGGGGTGATCTTCGTCTCGCTGTTCCCGTTCGCGTACGCGATCGCCACCTCGTTCAAGCAAGGCAGCGACCTGTTCAGCGCGCAGTTCTGGCCGAGCCGCGCCGTGATCGGCAACTACGTGGCGCTGTTCCGCGACCAGCCGTTCGGCACCAACCTGCTGAACTCGACGCTGGTGGCCGGCGTCGTCGTCGCGCTGTCGCTGGTGCTCGCGCTGCTGTCGGCCTGGGCGCTCGGGCGGGTGCGCTTTCGCGGCCGGCAGGCGCTGCTGCTGACCATCCTCGGCGTCTCGATGTTTCCGCATGTCGCGGTGCTGGCGGGGCTGTTCGAGCTGGTCAGCGCGCTCGGCCTGTACGACAGCCTGGCGGCGCTGATGCTGTCGGACCTGCTGTTCACGCTGCCCTTCACCGTGTGGGTGCTGACCACCTTCATGCGCGACCTGCCGAAGGAAGTGGAAGAGGCCGCGCTGATGGACGGTGCCGGCGTGTTCACGATGATCTTCCGCATCTTCCTGCCGATGCTGTGGCCGGCGCTGGTGGCGACCGGGCTGCTGGCCTTCATCGGCGCGTGGAACGAGTTCCTGTTCGCGCTGAGCTTCACGCTGTCGGCGACCGAGCGCACGGTGCCGGTGGCGATCGCGCTGATCTCGGGCGCGAGCAGCTACGAGCTGCCGTGGGGCAACCTGATGGCGGCGTCGGTCATCGTCACGCTGCCGCTGATCGCAGGGGTGCTGGCCTTCCAGCGCTACATCGTGTCCGGTCTCACCGCCGGCGCCGTCAAGGGATGAACAACACCATGAACCAGAACATCGATTGGTGGCGCCATGCCGTCGTCTACGAGGTCTACCCGCGCAGCTTCCAGGACAGCAACGGCGACGGCATCGGCGACCTCGACGGCATCACCGCGCGGCTGCCCTACCTGAAGGGGCTGGGCGTCGACGCKGTGTGGATCGCGCCGTTCTTCCGCAGCCCGATGCGCGACTTCGGCTACGACGTGTCGGACTACCTCGACGTCGATCCGATGTTCGGCTCGATGCGCTCGTTCGAGACGCTGGTGGAATGCGCGCATTCGCTGGGGCTGCGCGTGATGATCGACCTGGTGCTCAGCCACAGCTCCGACCAGCACCCGTGGTTCGCCGCGAGCCGCGCCGACCGCAGCAACCTGCAGGCCGACTGGTATGTGTGGGCCGATGCGCAGCCCGACGGCACGCCGCCGAACAACTGGCTGAGCATCTTCGGCGGATCGGCCTGGCAGTGGGACACGCGGCGCGAGCAGTACTACCTGCACAACTTCCTGGCCAGCCAGCCGGACCTGAACTTCCACACGCCGGCCGTGCAGGACGCGCTGCTGGAGGTGGCGCGCTTCTGGCTGGTGCGCGGCGTCGACGGCTTCCGGCTCGACACCKTCAACTTCTACACGCACGACCGCCAGCTGCGCAGCAACCCGCCGCAGCCCGCGGGGCAGTTCGCGGGCGCAGCGCACCGCAGCAACCCGTATGCGTGGCAGCGCCACCTGTACGACAAGACGCAGCCGGAGAACCTGCTCTTCATCGAGCGGCTGCGCGCGCTGTGCGACGGCTTCCCCGGTGCGGCGCTGCTCGGCGAGATCGGCGACGACCAGCAGTACAAGACGCTGGCCGAGTACACGGCTGGCGAGCGGCGCCTGCAGATGGCCTACGTGTTCCGGCTGCTGGAGCGCGACTGCTCGGCACGCCACCTGGCCGGCGTGCTCGAGGAGTACCTGCGCGACGCGAGCCGCTCGCGGGTGTGCTGGTCGATCGGCAACCACGACGTGGAGCGCGTCGCGTCGCGCTGGTCGGCGTGGGGCGCGACGGCGCGGCAACGTGCCGAGCTGGCCGCGGCGCTGCTGCTGTCGCTGCCCGGCGGCAAGTGCATCTACCAGGGCGAGGAACTGGGGCTGACCGAGGTCGACGTGCCGTTCGAGCAGCTGCGCGACCCGTTCGGCATCACGATGTGGCCGCAGAAGATGGGCCGCGACGGCTGCCGCACGCCGATGCCCTGGACGCGCGCACCGGGCGCCGGCTTCACGACCGGCACGCCGTGGCTGCCGATCGCCGACGAGCACCTGCCGCTGGCGGTGCGCGAGCAGGTGGGCGACGCGGGGTCGCTGCATGCGTTCTACGTGGACTGGCTGGGCTGGCACCGCCGCGAGCGGCTGCTGCGCGACGGCACGCTGCAGTTGCTGGCGCCCACCGACCAGGTGCTGGCCTTCGAGCGCGTGGCGGGTGGCGAGTCGCTGATCTGCGTGTTCAACCTGTCGGGCGAGCCGGCGGACTACCGGATCGACCGCCACGCGGTGGTGATCGCGGAGCGGTCGATCGGGGCGCGGCTGGAGGGCGGCGCCGTGCGGTTGGAGCGGTGCGGGATGTTGTTTGCGCGGGTGGGTGAGAAGGCGCGTTGAGCGACCATGGCTTGCGGTCGATGAGACCCGGGAGCGGCGATTGACTTGCAGCACTCGCCACGGCGAGGGACATTCCCGAGAGCCCGCCTCGGTGCGCTTTCGTATAGTCCCCCGATGCCCACCCCGCACCGCATCCTGGTCCTCGACGACGAGCGCGACGTGCTCGACTGGATCGGCGCGGTGCTCACCGATGGCGGCCTGCAGGCCACCGCGGTGCAGACCGGCGCCGAGATGCAGCGCGCGCTGCGCGAGCGCCCGCATTCGCTGGTGATGCTCGACCTGAAGCTGCGCGGCGAGGACGGCCTCGCGATCGCGCGCGAGCTGCGCCGCAGCTCCACCGTGCCCATCATCATGATGAGCGGCAAGGGCGACGAGGCCGACCGGGTGCTGGGGCTCGAACTCGCCGCCGACGATTTCCTCGTCAAGCCGATCTCCGGGCGCGAACTGCTGGCCCGAGTGCGCGCCAGCCTGCGCCGCTCGACCGAGCTGTCGCAGCCGGCCGCCCGCCCCGACGACCCGGTGCACGAGCGCTACCGCTTCGGCGACTGGGTGCTCGACCGCACCGCCCGCACGCTGGCGCGCAGCAGCGGCGAGCCCTGCGAGGTGACGCGCGGCGAGTTCGCGCTGCTCGCCGCGATGGTCACGCAGGCCGGCCGCGTGTGGGCGCGCGACGAGCTGCTGTCGCAGTTCCGCGGCACCGAGACCGAGGCCTACGACCGCAGCGTCGACGTGCTGGTGCTGCGACTGCGCCGCAAGATCGAGCCGAACCCGCGCCAACCGGCCTACATCCGCACCGAGCGCGGCCAGGGCTACGTGTTCGGCGTACCGGTGACACGCGGCTGACCCGTGGACGCTGCCGCCACGCGGGATGCCGCCGCACCGCCCGGCGAGATCCCCGCCCGCTTCGCGATCCGCACCCGCCTGCTCGCCACCTTCCTCGCGCTGCTGCTGCTGACCATCGTGCTGGCCGTCACCGGCATCGCCGGCATGCGCCACAACCAGCGCGCGCTCGACGACTTCGAGGCCGGCGTGATGCCCGAGATCGCGCGCGTGCTGGAGCTGGCCGAGAAGGTGTCGCAGCTCGCCGCCGTCGCGCCCAGCATCGCCGACAGCGACCTGCAATCGCCCAGCCGCAACGACAGCCAGCTGGTGCGCGTGCTGCTCGGCGAGATCCGCCGCCTGTCGGGCGATCTGCCGACGCAGGCCGATTCGCGGCTGGAGGCCACCGCGATGCTCGACGGCATCGACCGCGACCTGACCAGCCTGCTCGCGCTGTCGAGCGAACGCCGCCGCCAGCAGGCCCAGCTGCGCAGCCAGCGCGACACGCTCGACGCGCTGGGCGACCAGCTGTTCCGCAACCGCGTGCGCGTGCAGCGCGACGGGCCGAGCCTGCAGTCGATCTGGAGCACGCTGGTCGCCGCCGAGCTGGCCGACGAGTACACGACCCTCGGCCGCAGCGAGGCCGACGTCGAGGCGCTGTGGGTGTTCGCGCAGCAGGCCGGCGAGGACCGCCGGCTGCCGGCGCTCGCCGCCGCGCTGCAGGCGCTGTGCTTCGGCGACGACGGCGCGTTCCAGCTGCGCCGCCGGCAGCTGCGCACCGAGCGCCAGCTCAGCACCGTGGTGCAGCTGATGCGCAGCCATTCGACGCAGCTCGGCGCGCGCGCCAGCGCCTACGTGGCCGAGCTGCGCAAGGTGTCGACCGAGCGGCGCGACACGGTGCGCCGCACGGTGGCCTCGGGCGCCTCGGCGCTGGTGCTGGTGAGCGCGCTGTCGGTGCTGACGGCGCTGGCCGGCGCGCTGTACGTGCAGCGCGTGCTGCGCGACCTGCAGGCGATGACGCGCACGATGACGCGGCTGGCCGGCGGCGATGTCGCGCAGCCGAGCACCGCGATCGCGCGCCCCGACGAGATCGGCGAGCTGGCGCGCGCCTTCCAGGTGTTCCGCGACCACCTGCTCGAGAAGCAGCGGCTCACGCAGGGCCTGCATGCGCAGGGCCGCCTGCTGGAGAGCGTGTTCCACGGCATGAACGACGGCTTGTCGGTGTACGACGCGGGCGGCACGCTGGTGGTGTGGAACCAGAAGTTCGAGAGCCTGCTGCCGTTCGCCCCCGGCGTGCTGCGCCGCGGCGTGCCGATCGGCGAGC
>NZ_JBFUFQ010000272.1:0-6963 GCF_056403355.1 Rhizobacter sp. P2_H3
GCCCGGCCACCGCCGAGCCGTGCGTGCCGTCGACGTGGAAGGTGACCAGGTCGTCGCGCCGCACGCGCGTCACCCACGAGCTGTTGACCTGCGCGATCACGCCGCCGGCCAGCTGGAAGGTCGCGTAGGCGGCGTCGTCGGCCGTCGCGCGGTACGGCTTGCCGGCTTCATCGAAACGTTCCGGGATGTGCGTGGTGCCGAGGCACGACACCGCCTGCACCTCGCCGAACAGGTTGTCCAGCACGTAGCGCCAGTGGCACACCATGTCGAGGATGATGCCGCCGCCGTCTTCCTGCCGGTAGTTCCACGACGGCCGCTGGATCGGCTGCAGGTCGCCCTCGAACACCCAGTAGCCGAACTCGATGCGCACCGACAGGATGCGGCCGAAGAAGCCGGCGCGTTTCAGCATGTCGAGCTTGCGCAGGCCGGGCAGGAACAGCTTGTCCTGCACCGCGCCGTGCTTCACGCCGGCCTGCTGCGCGAGGCGGCACACCTCCAGCGCCTCGGACAGGTTGGTCGCGATCGGCTTCTCGCAGTAGACATGCTTGCCGGCGCGGATCGCCTGCGCGAGCAGCGTCGGGCGCATCTGCGTGGTGCCGGCGTCGAAGAACACGGTGTCGGCGCGGTCGGCCATCGCGGCATCGAGGTTGGTGCCCCAGCGCGCGATGCCGTGGGCCTTCGCCAGCGCCTCGATCTTGCCGGCATCGCGGCCGATCAGCACCGGGTCGGGCATCAGCCGGTCGCCGTTGGCGAGCGCCACGCCGCCCTGCTGGCGGATCGCGACGATCGAGCGGATCAGGTGCTGGTTCATGCCCATGCGGCCGGTGACGCCGTGCATGATCAGACCGAGTCGTTGTGTGGCCATGGGGCTCCTTGCGGGGTCGGACGATGAGGATTCAGACGAGGGCGGCTGCCTGCGACAGCGGCTGCATCGCCGACCAGTCTGGCGTGGCCGCGTGGGCGTAACCGGGGCCGGCCAGCGAATGGAGATCGATGCGGCCGCCGGCGATGCGCAGCCGCCCGTCGCCGTCGTACAGGTCGGGATGGGCCCGCACGAAGGCCTGGCGTTCGGCGGCCGGCGCGGCACCGAAGCCGTCGGCGTAGTGGTGGCCGTTGCGCTCGGCATGATCCAGGCCCAGCAGCGCGGCCAGCGCCAGGTCCTGCTGCACCGCGAGGCCGGCCTGGCAGGTCAGGTCCTCGGCCGACATGAACCACGCCGGCGCCTGGCCGTCGCGCCGCGCGGCCTGGTTCCAGCGTTCGCAGCGCGCGCGGTTGACGAGCGACTTGTAGAAGCCCTTGCAGCCCTTGCTCGACACGCCTTGCCAGCCGGCGTCGCGGCCGCGCACGAAGGCGTCCAGCGTGCCGTCGGCCTCGTCCATCAGCAGCGGGCAGGGCAGGGGTGGCAGCGCGCCGTCGAACGAGCGATCGCGGGGCAGCGGCTGCTCCAGGTACAGCAGCGCATCGGGCCGCGCGGCGTATGCCGGCAGCGAAGCCAGCCGCGCGAACAGCTCGGAGATCGCCGCCGTGTCGCCGTACTGCTCATTGCCGTCGAGCGTGTAGCGGTGGCCGGGCGCATCTCGGTCGAGCACCGCCAGCACCTCGGCGAGGCGTTGCACGTCGGCCCGCGGATCGCCGCCGAGCTTGATCTTGAACACCCGGTGCCCGTAGCGCGCGATCACCGCCGGCAGGCTCACCGGCAGCGGGCCGGCGTCCTCGGGCAGCGGCTGCAGTGCATCGAGCAGGCCCACGGTGTGGCGGGCCTCGATGCGCAGCCGCGGTGGCACCAGCGTCGGGAGCCAGCCGTTCCAGTCGAAGCCGCGCAGGTCGGGCAGCAGCGCGCTGGGCTGCAGGCCGATCGCGTTGCGCGCGACCGCCTCGAACACCGACACACCGAGCGCCCGGCACAGCGCGTCGAGCACCGCGCGGTCGACCAGCGCCGCGCCGAAGGCGCTCGACAGCTCGGTCGCTCCGGCGTGGCGGCCGGCGTCGGCCAGCGCGGCTGCATGGCGCTGGAACAGCTCGAACGCACTGGCCGACGCATCGCCGGCGTAGGCCTGCACCGTGCGCTCGACGGCGTTGGCCAGGTGCTCGACGTTCTGCGCGTGCGAGAAACCGGCGCGCTTGTCGAACCACTTCGGCACCATCAGTTCGGCCGCGTGGCCTTGCCAGCTGCCGCGGCCGGCCACCTCGACGGTGGCGCGCACGAAGAGCTGCGGGCAGCGATCGAGCGTGACCGCGCCGAAGCGGAACGGCAGGCGCAGCGCCACCGGCCGCACGCCGCAATCGACCGCGCGCACGACCAGCAGGATGCCCTCAATGCGCATCGAGCGACCCCTGCGCATAGAAGTGCGCGCGCAGCGTCTTCGCGTACGCGGCGAAGGCCTCGCTGCCCATCACGTCGAGCGAGCGCGGCCGCGGCAGCGCGATGTCGTACACCGCGGCGATGGCCCCCGGGCGCTCGGTCATCACCGCCACCCGGTCCGACAGGAAGATCGCCTCCGGGATGCTGTGCGTGATCAGCAGCACCGTCTTGCCGGAGGCGCCCCAGATGCGCTGCAGCTCCAGGTTCATGCGCTCGCGCGTCATCGCGTCGAGCGCGCCRAAGGGCTCGTCCATCAGCAGCACCGGCGGGTCGTGCAGCAGCGCCCGCAGGATGGCCACGCGCTGCTGCATGCCGCCCGACAGCTGCCACGGGTACTTGTTCTCGAAGCCGCGCAGCCCGGCCATCTCGATCAGCTGCTGCGCACGCTCGCGGGCTGCCGCCATCGGCAGCCCGCGGATCTCGGCCTGCAGCAGGATGTTGTCGATGACGCGCCGCCACGGCAGCAGCAGCGCGTTCTGGAACACGATGCCCACGTCGGTCTGCGGGCCGTTCACCGCACGGCCGGAGAGCGTCAACTCGCCGCCGCTGGCCGGCAACAGCCCGGCCACCAGCTTCATCAGCGTGCTCTTGCCGCAACCCGACGGGCCGACCACCGAGACGAACTCGCCGGCGCGGATCGAGAGATCGAGCGGGCGCAGCGTCTCGACGTCGCCGTCCTGCGTGCGGTAGGTCTTGCGCAGGCCGCGGGCCTCGATCAGCACCGGGGCCAGCTCGGCCTCTGGCACGGTCTTGAGCACGGCGCTCACGGCAGGTAGTCGAGAGTGACGTAGTCCTCGGGCTTGCCGCGCGTGGCCGGGTCCATGCCGCCGTACTGCACCAGCAGGTCCAGCGATTCGCCCACGTTCTTCATCGAGACGCGGAACGGCCGCAGCGCCTTGGTCTCGTCGGTGTGGTACAGCGCGGTCGTCAGCTTCAGGCCCACCAGCATGGTGTCGCGCTGGCCGGATTTCGGGTTCGCCTTCAGCGTCGCGTCGACCGCGGCCTCGGGGTTCTTCTCGGCCTCTTCGAGCGCGCGCGTGGTGGCGCGCAGGAAGCGCTTGACCAGGTCGGCTTTGCCGGACAGCGTGTCCTTGTGCGCGACGATGCCCGAGCTGATCAGGTTCACGCCGTAGTCGGCGAAGCGCACCACCTGCACGGGCTTCTTCGTCGCATCCTGCAGCTTGATGTTCTGGTCCATCACGTAGCCGAGCAGCAGGTCGGCCTGGCCGTTGATCACCGCGTTCAGCTTGGTCTGCGCGTCGCCGGAGACGGTCTTGAACTGGTTCTCCTGCAGCCCGGTCTTCTTCAGGAACAGCGGCCAGATCTGGCTCATCGAGTCGCCGGGCGTCATCGCGACGGTCTTGCCGGCGATGTCCTTCGCGGTCTTCACGCCCTTCTCGGAGAAGCCCATCACCGACATCGGGCTGACCTGCAGCGCGACGCCGACCGCCTTCACCGGCGCGCCCTTGGCAGCGGCCTTCATCATCGTCGGCACGTCGACATAGCCGAAGGTGGCCGAGCCCGCCGCCACCGCCTGGATCGACACCGCCGAGCCGCGGCCCTCCTGGATCTCCAGGTCGATGCCCTCGGCCTCGTAGAAGCCTTTCTCCTTGCCGATGAAGAAGGGCGCGTGCTCGCTGTAGACGTACCAGTTGAGCAGCAGCACCACCTTGTCGCGGGCCTGCGCGAAGGCAGGCGCGGCGAGGCCGACCGACAACGCGGCCGCCGCAGCGGCTTGCACCAGGACGCGTCTCTTCATGGGATGTCTCCTTCGGTTGTTGTTCAGGGCGTGCCGAGCTGTCCGGCGCGCTGCGAGGTGTGCCAGGGCATCAGCCAGCGTTCGACGAGTTCGACGGCGAGGAACAGCAGCACGCCCACCATCGACAGCAGCACCAGCGCGGCGAACATCAGCGGCAGGTCGAAGCTGCCGGTGGCCTTCTGCAGCACATAGCCGATGCCGGAGTTGGAGCCGACGAACTCGCCGACCACCGCGCCCACCACCGCCAGCGTCACCGAGACCTTCAGCCCGCTGAAGATCGACGGCAGCGCGGTGGGCAGCCGGAACTTGATGAACACCTTCCACGGGCTCGCGCCCATCGAACGGGCCAGGTCGATCACGTCGGCCTCGACCGACTTGAAGCCCTGCACCGTGGCGACCACCACCGGGAAGAAGCCGAGCAGGAAGGCCGCGATCACCTTGGGCACGATGCCGAAGCCGAACCACACGACGAACAGCGGCGCGATCGCCACCTTCGGGATCGACTGCGAGAACACCAGCAGCGGGTAGACGAAGCTCTCGACCAGGCGCGACGACGCGATCCACATCGCGATCGGCACGCCGAACAGCGCCGACAGCGCGAAGCCGCCCAGCGTGGCGTACAGCGTGGGCAGCGTCTCGCGCAGCAGCATCGGCCCCTCGGCCACCAGCTGGTGCGCCACCGACCACGGCGTGGGGATCAGGTAGGGCGGGATGCGGAACAGCCGCACCGCCAGGTCCCACAGCACCAGCAGCACCACCAGCAGCCAGGCCGGGCGCAGCGCGGGAGACAGGAGCCAGCGTTTCATCGTGCGGTCCTTCTTAACCGTTTGGTGAATTGCAGGGTCTGGCGTCAGTCCCGCAGGACATAGCCCATCACCACCTCGGTGATGTGCGACAGGCGCTCCGACAGGGCCTTGGGCGCCATCAGGTCGCGCCCGAAGATGGTCGACAGCGTGTGGTTGTTCGACAGGTAGAAGTACGCCAGGCCGGCGATCGAGATGTAGAGCTGCACCGCGTCGACGCCGCCGCGGAAGGTGCCTTCGCGGCGGCCGCGCTCCAGCACCTCGCCGAGCGTGTGCAGCAGCGGCGAGTTCATCTCGCGGATGCGGCTGGACGTCTTCAGGTGGCGGGCGCGGTGCAGGTTCTCGCTGTTCAGCAGCGTCAGGAATTCCGGGTGTGCGAGGTAGTGCTCCCAGGTGAACGACACCAGCCGGCGCACCGCGTCGGGCGGGCTCAGGCGTTCGAGGTGCAGCTCGCGCTCGGCGTCGCGGATGTCGGCATAGGTCTGCTCGAGCACCGCGAGGAACAGCTCGTCCTTGCCGCCGAAGTAGTAGTAGATGAGGCGCTTGTTGACGCCGGCGCGCTCGGCGATGCCGTCGATGCGCGCGCCACCCAGGCCGCTTGCGGCGAACTCGTGCATCGCGGCGCGCAGGATCTCCTGCTGCGTGCGGTCGGCGTCACGGGTGCGCAGCTCGACGATGGTGGCTGCGCTGGCAGCGGTGGCGGGCAGGGGCGACGGCATGGCGCCCATAATTCAACGGATGGTGAATTATGGGCATCCGGTTGAACCCTACTTCGGCAGGCGCAAGCCCATCAGGCTGTCGACCGCAGCGCGGGTGATCGTGTTCGGCAACGCCGGCACGATGGCCTTCAACGAGGCCGGGATGGCGCCCGGGTGGACCATCGCCACCTGCACCGCGCGCGACTGCTCGTCGAGCAGCACCAGGTAGTAGCGGTCATCCACCGGACGGCGCCAGACCGGGCCGGCGCTGCCGCGGTTGTTGGCGTCGATGACGGCCCCTTGCTTCATCACCGTCCGGCTGTTCGCGTCGAGCAGGTCGGCATCGGTCGAGAAGTGATCCATCGTGCAGCCCTTGACGCCGCAGGTCGAGCCGCCCAGCGAGCCGACCTGGTACGAGCGGATGCCGGTGCTGATGATGTCGCGGTTGCCGTACTGCGCGCCTTGCGATTCGGCCACCACCTCGAGGATGTTGATCTGGCCGCAGCCGTCGCCGAGCCCGGCGTTGCCGGGGGTGTTGCTGAAGCAGTGGCAGGGGCTGTAGCCCGACCAGCCGTCGCGGTACAGCTCCGACGGGGCGACCGCGAGCCACGGCGAGTCTTCGGCCTTCTCGTCCTTGCCGTCGGTGACGCAGCTCAGCGGCTTCATCGTCGGGTCGTCGGCGTACGGCATGCCGGCCAGCATCACGACCAGCTTCGAGCCCTTCCAGCCGACGAAGTCGAGGTCGGAGCCCGGGCAGTACGGGTCGCTGCCGGGGCCGCACTTGAACGGCTTCTCCTGCGACGCGAAGACGGTGCAGCTGTTGCCGAGCTCGCTGGGCAGCACCTTCGAACCTTTCGGTCCGGAGAAGTGGAAGTTGTACGGCTTGTCGGGCGTGCGGCGGTCCCAGAACGAGCGGATCGCCCAGTTGCCGTCGGTGGCGCCCAGCGGCTGGTAGACGACCAGTTGCTTGATGCGCAGCGGGCCGTCGAGCACCAGCCCGAGTTCTTCGTTGAACGGGCTGATCCTGTCGCTGGTGACGTCGTGCTTCGTGCGGCAGCAGGATTCATCACCCCACGGGAACTTGATGACTTCCGACTGCACGTTGCAGCTCGCGCTGCCGGCCTGCGCCTCGATGCGGCGGCCCCAGTAGCCCTTGGCGCCGATGTTCGTGAAGGTCAGCGTGCCGCCGAGCGTCGGCGTGCCGTTGTTGCTCGTCGGGGACGCCGTGTGGGCGGGAGCCTGGGTGTTGCCCAGGTCCGACCAGGTGTTGGCGGACGGCGCGGGGGCCGGAGCCGGGCTCGGTGCCGGCGCGGGTGCCGGACTCGGTGCGGGGCTCGGGGA
>NZ_JBFUFQ010000273.1:0-6925 GCF_056403355.1 Rhizobacter sp. P2_H3
GTGCCGGCGCGCGGCAGGGCCGGCGAAACCGCCGGCGACCGCGCCGGCGACAGCCGCAGCACCTGCAGCTCCCAGCCCTCGGCGCTGCCGCTCGCCGTGCCGGCATGCAGCGTCGGCGAGATCGCCTGCTCGGCGAGCGGCCGCAGCCCGGCCGGCAGGCGCTGCAGCAGCTCGGGCCACGGCGGCAGCGCAGCCGGGTCGGCGATGTGCAGCCAGCGCTCGGCGGCCGCGTTGGTCTCGTACAGCACGCCCAGCTGGCCCGGCGGCGGCAGCGCGACGCGCAGCACCGGGTCGGCCAGCGCCTGCAGCAATTCGCTGATGCGCTGGTCGCCCGGGTCGGCGAGCTCGCGTGCGGTGCCCACGTAGCCGGCGAAGCGGCCCTGCGCATCGAGCACCGGCTCGGCGCGCAGCGACCAGGGCTGCCTCACCCCGGCCGCGCCGGCGCGCCACAGCGAGGTGGCGCTGAGTGGCGCATGCTGCTCCATCGCGTTGCGCAGCGAGCGGGTCAGCGTGTCGCTGCCCTGGAAGTGCTGCCACAGCGGCGCGGCGTCGTCGGCCCCGGCCCAGTCGGCCAGCGCCGCGCCGCGCGGCGGGCGCCATTGCGTGACCCGGTGCTGCGCGTCGCTGCGCCATTGCCAGCAGTCGAGCGTCTGCGCCACGGCCTGCCGCTCGGCGCGTTCGTGCTGCAGGGCCTGTTCGGCACGGCGCAGCCGCCGTCTCGACCAGGCTGCCCAGGCCCCGGTCGCGAGGGCTGCCAGCAGCAGCAGTCCGGCCGGCAGCGCGGTCTCGAGATTCATCCGACGGATTGTAAGGAGTGGTTGCAGCGTGACATTGTGGGGCGCGCGCCGGTTTCCAATGTGTCGGATGCCTCAAGTCGGTCCGGACGGGACCGAAAGTGGAACGAAGACCCTTTCCTGGGCCGGGTCAGTCCGTGGGGACGACGCGGCCGCGCCATTTTCACCAGTAGTCGATCCATGCCTGCTCCGCTGTCTCGTCTTGCCCGATGGTTCGGTGTCCGCCAGGCGCGCAGTGCGGCGAAGCCCGAGCCGGTGCCGCCCGTGGCGGCGGTGCCGGCGCCGGCCGCGGCGGAGGAGGCGGTCGTCGACTGGCTGGGCCTGTTGCAGCAGGTCGCCGCCCGCGTCGACGAGGCCGAATCGCTGGCCGACGCCCTGCACGGCGCCGCCGGGCTGCTGGCGCAGGGCCTGCAGGCCGAGGGCCACGCGGTGCTGCGCGTGCTGTCCGTCGCCGGCGACGCCGCCCAGCTGCAGGCCTGGCAGCAGCCCGAGGATCCGCATTCAGGCCGCTTCACCGTCCACCCCCGGCTCAGCGCCACCGGGCGGGCGGTCGCCGAAGGCCGCATCTGCCTGGCACCGATGCACGGCTCTGCCGCCAGCGTGATGGCGCTGCCGGTGCGCGGCGGCATCACCACGGCTGCCGTGCTGGAACTGCACGGCGTGCCGGCACAGCGCGACCTGACGGCGTTGCGCCGGGTGCTCGAGACGGTGCAGCGGCTGCTCGACCTGCGCAGCGCGCGCCCGGATGCCCCAGCCGACGCCCAGGCGCCCGCCACGGTCCCCATCCCGATCCTGCTGCCCACCACGCCGGCGCCCGCCACGCCCGAGCCCGAACTGCTGCAGCTGCTGATGGAGAACCTGCCGGCCAGCCTGTTCGTGCTGAACCCGATCGACCGCCGCATCGTCGCGCTCAACACCCACGCCGAGCGCGAGTTCGCCAAGGGCCGCGAGCAGGTGCTCGGCAAGACCGTGCGCGATGCCTTCGGCGGCGATGTCGCGCTGCTCGGCGAGCCGGCCATCGCGCGGGCGCTGGCCGAGCAGGGCACCATCGAGAGCGAGGTCGAGGTGCCGGGCGAGGGCGGCACCCGCATCGTCAGCGCCCGCTGCTTCGCGCTGCGCCATGCCGACGGCACGCCGCGGCTGGTGATCGTGCTCGCGCGCGACGTGACCCGCGAGCGCCGCGCCGAGCGCGAGCTGCACGAGTCGCAGAACCGGCTGCGCGAGTTCGCGCACACGGTGGAAGACAGCCTGTTCGTCACCAACCCGGCGCGCGACCGCTTCCACTTCCTCGCCGAGAGCAGCTACGACACCTGGGGCACGCCGCAGGACGAGTTCGAGCGCACGCCGAACTCCTTCCTGTCGCGCGTGCTGCCGGAAGACCGCCACCTGCTGGCGGCCCGCCGCGAGCTGGAGGAACAGCTGCAGCCGGCCGACATCCGCGTGCGCATCCAGCATCCGGTCAAGGGCGTGCGCTGGCTGCGCTCGCGCACCCGCTCGCGCCGCATGCCCGACGGCGAGCTTCGCGTGTACGGCCTGGTGTGCGACGTCACCGAGGAGCTGGAGCACGAGAACGAGCTGAAGCGCGCGCGCGACATCGCCGAGGCCGCCAGCCAGGCCAAGAGCCAGTTCATGGCCAACATGAGCCACGAGATCCGCACGCCGATGAACGGCATCCTCGGCATGACCGAGCTGCTGCTGGGCACCGCGCTGAACGACCGCCAGAAACGCTTCGCGCAGGCGGTGTACCGCTCCGGCGAGGCGCTGCTGGAGATCATCAACGACATCCTCGATTTCTCGAAGATCGAGGCCGGGCGGCTGGAGCTGGCGCCGGTCGATTTCTCGCTGCGCTCGGTGGTCGAGGACACGCTCGAGCTGCTCGCGCCGCGCGCGCACGAGAAGGGCCTGGAGCTGAGCTTCCGCGAGGAACCCGGCATGCCGAGCCACGTGCACGGCGACCCGCTGCGGCTGCGCCAGGTGCTGACCAACCTGGTGGCCAACGCGATCAAGTTCACCGAAGCCGGCGAGATCGTCGTCGACGTGCGCATGCCGATGCCGGCGCAGTCGGCCGACCGCGCGCTGTGGCTGGAGTTCGAGGTGCGCGACACCGGCATCGGCATCGAGGACGAGGTGCTGCCGCGCCTGTTCAGCGCCTTCACGCAGGCGCATGGCGGCATGTCGCGCCGCTACGGCGGCACCGGGCTGGGCCTCGCGATCTCCAAGCAGCTGGTCGAGCTGATGGGCGGCGACATCGAGGTGCAGAGCTCGCCGGGCATCGGCTCGCGCTTCATCTTCAGCATGCCGATGGCGCCTGCCGACAGCGCCGGCGGCGACACCACGTCGCCGGGGCTCGACGTGACGCAGATGCCGGCCCTGCGCGTGCTGGTGGTCGAGGACCACGAGACCAACCGCACCGTGCTCGACAACATGCTCGGCGCCTGGGGCATGCAGGTGGTGCTGGCCGAGGACGGCCGGCAGGCGCTGGCGATCCTGTCGGGCGCGACGCCGGTCGACCCCCGCTTCGACCTGGCGCTGGTCGACATGCACATGCCGCGGCTCGACGGCATGGGCCTGGCCCATGCACTGAAGGCGCTCGGCCCGGAGCGCCCGGGCAGCGGCATGAAGATGATCCTGCTGTCGTCGGTGTCGTCGCCGGACGACGTGCGGGCGGCGCACCGCGCCGGCTTCGACCGCTTCGTCGCGAAGCCGGTGCGCAAGGCCGAGCTGCGCCAGGCGATCCTGGGCATCTCCAGCCACCGCGCCGATGCGACGCGCTTGACGCCCCGGCTGAACGCACAGATCCTTGTCATCGAAGACAATCCGGTCAACCAGGAGGTCATCGGCCAGATGCTCCGGGCGCTGGGGTGCCAGGTCCAGGTCAGCGCCTCGGCGCTGGAGGGTTTGAAGGCGTTGTGCGAGCGGCGCTTCGATCTGGTGCTGATGGACATCCAGATGCCCGGCATGGACGGCGTCGAGGCGTTGAACTGGTTCCGGCGCAGCCGCTCGGGACGGTTCAACTTCCTGACGCCGACCGAAACGCCGGTGATCGCCGTGACGGCCAATGCCCTGGGAGGGGATGAAGAACGGTTTCTCGAACTCGGTTTCGACGACTATCTGTCCAAGCCATTCCGCCAAAGCCAACTGCTCGCCATGCTTTCCAAACGATTGCGCCCCGCGGCGCCTGTGGATCCCGACAGCTCGCCCACCGGCGGCGTGGCCGCTCCGGCCCCCGCTGTTCCGGCGGCCGCCGCCGATGGCGTGCTCGATGCCGGCGCGCTCGACCGCCTGCGCGAGCTCGACCCGAGCGGCGAGAACCAGCTGCTCGAGCGGGTCATGAAGGCCTTCGATACCTCGCTCGAGCGTCTTCTCCCCCAATTGCAGGATGCTCAGGCGTCCCACGACTTGACGGGCATCCGGCACGTGGTACACACGCTGAAGTCGTCTTCCGCGAGCATCGGGGCCCTCAAGATGTCTCAAATCTGCGCAGAAATCGAAGCCATGGTGCGCCGCGAGGCGACGCAGGGCATGGACGATCGCATCGTGGCGCTGCAGGCCGAGGTGGTGATCGTCGTGGCTGCCACGCGCCGGTTGCTGGGCCGCTGACTTCATGAGCTCGAGCGCGCCGCTGCCCGACGACGACCTGCTCGGGCAGCCGCGCGTGCTGCTGGTGGACGACGACGAGGTCAACCTGCTGCTCACCGCCATCGCGCTGCGCGAGCGCGGTTTCGCGATCACCGAGGCCACCAGCGGCGAGCGGGCGATCCAGATCCTGGCCGACTGGTCGCCCGACGTCGTCGTGCTGGACGCGCTGATGCCCGGGCTGGACGGCTTCGAGACCTGCCGCGAGCTGCGCTCGCTGCCGGGCTTCGAGTCGATGCCGGTGCTGATGCTGACCGGGCTCGACGACGACGCGTCGATCACCCGCGCCTACGAGGCCGGCGCCACCGATTTCTTCGTCAAGTCGACCCACTGGAGCCTGCTGGCCGGCCGGCTGCGCTACCTGCTGCGCTCGTCGCGCACCCGCCAGGAGCTGGAACGCAGCAAGTCGAAGCTCGCGCGCGCACAGGACCTGGCGCGCATGGGCAGCTTCGACTGGCACCGCGGCCACGGCAACCCGCTGTTCTCCGTTGAGGGGCTGCGGGTGTTCGGCCTCGGCCCGGGCGACACGCCGAGCATGCGGGCGCTGCTGCGCATGGTGCCGAACGAAGAGCGCGCCGGCTTCGTGACGATCCTGCACGAGGTGATCCGCCACAGCTCGGTGCTGGCCACCGACATCCCGGTCACGCTGCCCGACGCCCGCCAGCGCATCATCCACGTCGAGGCCGAGCCGGAGTTCAACGAGCACGGCAACCTCTCCGGCTACACCGGCATCGTGCAGGACGTGACCGACCGCCGCATGGCGGAAGACAAGATCCGCCACCTCGCCAACTTCGACGCGCTGACCGGCCTGCCGAACCGCCGCCAGCTGATCTGGCGCACCGAGCGCGCGCTGGAGCATGCGCGCCGGCTGAACCACCCGGTCGGGCTGCTGCTGATCGACCTCGACCGCTTCAAGGTGATCAACGACACGCTGGGCCACGGTGCCGGCGACGAACTGCTGATGGAGGTGTCGCGCCGGCTGCGCTCGTGCGTGCGCCACTCCGACCAGGTGATGGAGAGCGCCGTCGAATCGATGGGCTCGCGCTCGCACCGCACGCTGGAGGCCGTCGGCCGGCTCGGCGGCGACGAGTTCGTCGCGCTGCTGCCCGAGGTGTCCGACGAATCCGATGCCGAGCGGGTCGCCGCGCGCGTGCTCGACGTGATGCGCGAGCCGATCTTCGTCGGCGGCCAGGAGTGCTTCGTCACCGCGAGCGTCGGCATCGCGATGTTCCCGCGCGACGGCCAGACGGTGGCCGACCTGATGCGCAACTCCGACGTGGCGATGTACTCGGTGAAGGCGCAGGGCCGCAATGCCGCGCTGCTGTACCGCCCGGCGCTGGCCGGCAAGGGCCGCGAGAAGCTCGAGCTCGAGAGCGCGCTGCACAAGGCCATCGAGCGCAACGAGCTGGTGCTGCACTACCAGCCCAAGGTCGACGTGCGTGGCGCGCGCATGGTGGGCGCCGAGGCGCTGATGCGCTGGCAGCGCGGCGGCGTGCTGGTGCCGCCGGGCGATTTCATCCCGCTGGCCGAGGAGACCGGCCTGATCATCCCGCTCAGCGAGTGGGCGATCCGCGAGGCGGCGCGCCAGGCCCGGATCTGGCAGGACAGCTTCGGCTTCAGCGACTCGATCGCGGTGAACCTGCCGAACCGGCTGTTCGAGCGCACCGACCTGGTCGAGCACATCCACCAGGCCGTCACCGCGTACGGCGTGCCGCACCATGCGATCGAGCTGGAGATCACCGAGACGGGCCTGATGAAGGACCTGCAGAACGTGATCCCGACGCTGCACCGGCTCAACGAGATCGGCGTCGAGATCTCGATCGACGACTTCGGCACCGGCTACTCGTCGCTCGCCTACCTGACCACGCTGCCGATCAGCGAGCTGAAGATCGACCGCTCGTTCGTGCGCGATCTCGGCATGACGCCGCAGAGCTCGGCGGTGGTCACCGCGATCATCGCGCTGGCGCGCTCGCTCGGCCTGCGCGTGGTGGCCGAGGGGGTCGAGAACATGCGCCAGATGGAAGTGCTGCACCGGCTGGGCTGCGGAATGATGCAGGGCTTCCTGTTCAGCCGGGCGCTCGCGCCCGAGGCGCTGGAGCAGTGGCTGCAGCAGACGGTGCTGCCGCGCAAGGCGCCGTGGATCGTCGATGCCGGCGAGGACGACGGGCTCACCGATTCGATCCGGGCCGGGCTGGAGCCGCGGCCGAACCGCCACTCGCCCAAGTGATGCCCCAAGTGATCCCTTCTCTTGCCCTCCCTCTCTTGCCCTGACCTGATCGATGGACACCAAACCCCAGGCGCCGCAGACGCCTGCCGTGCTGGCCAAGGCCGCGCTGCGCCGCCTCGTGGTCGACAAGCTGGAGCCGACGCCCGAGAACTACGCCCGGGCCTACCAGCTTGAATCCGGCGTCCAGCCGACGGCGGCGCGCACCCCGCCTGCCGCGGCGGCCGCCACCTCGGCGGTCGACAGCGCCGCCCAGGCCGCGGCGCTCGCC
>NZ_JBFUFQ010000274.1:0-6801 GCF_056403355.1 Rhizobacter sp. P2_H3
CCCCTGCGCCGGCCCCTGCTCCCGCGCCGGCCCCTGCACCCGCACCGGCACCGGCACCCGCGCCCGCGCCCGCACCGTCGAGCGACATCGCCAAGCACGCGCTGGTCGGCTACTGGCACAACTTCACCAACCCGGCCGGCAACACCTACCCGCTGAGCCAGATCCCGGACGCGTGGGACGTGATCGTCGTCGCGTTCGCCGACAACGCCGGTGGCGGCAACGTCAGCTTCACGGTCGACTCCAATGCCGGCAGCGATGCGCAGTTCATCGCCGACGTGCGTGCGCTGAAGGCCAAGGGCAAGAAGGTGGTGCTGTCGCTGGGTGGCCAGAACGGCTCGGTCAGCGTCGGCTCGCAGGCCGAGGCCACGAACTTCACGAACAGCCTGTACGCGATCATCCAGAAGTACGGCTTCGACGGCATCGACCTCGACCTGGAGAACGGCGTGGCGCAAGGCGCGCCGATCCAGCAGTACCTGGTCAGCTCGGTGAAGGCGCTGAAGGCCAAGGTCGGCTCGAAGTTCTACCTGTCGATGGCGCCGGAGTGGCCGTACGTGCAAGGCGGCTTCGTCTCGTACGGCAGCATCTGGGGCGCCTACCTGCCGATCATCAACGGGCTGCGCGACGACCTGTCGATCATCCATGTGCAGTACTACAACAACGGCGGGCTGTACTCGCCGTACCAGGCCAACCCGTACCCGGAAGGCTCGGTCGACATGCTGGTGGCGGGCAGCAAGATGCTGATCGAAGGCTTCGGCCTGTCGAACGGCTCGGCGGGCACCTTCGCCGGGCTGCGGCCGGACCAGGTCGCGTTCGGCGTGCCGTCGGGCCCGCGCTCGGCGAACTCCGGCTTCGTCACCGCGTCGACCGTGAACAACGCGGTGGACTGCATGGTGAAGCTGACCGGTTGCGGCTCGCTGCGCCCGAACCAGGCCTACCCGACCTTCCGCGGCGTGATGACCTGGTCGATCAACTGGGACCGCTTCGACGGCTACAACTTCTCGGCGCCGGTCGGTGCCCACCTGAAGACGCTGCCTTGATTGCTGTGTGATACCCGAGCGGCGGGACGCCCATCCGGCGCCTGCTGCTCGGGGATTCACTCCGTGGCCCTACCATCCGGGCGCATGCGTTCACCGACCCTTGGCGCCTGCGCCTGTTTCGTTTTCTCCCTTCCCCTGCACGCTGCATTCGCGCAGTCCGACCCGGCCGCCAGCCTGGCCGAATGCGCGCAGATCGGCGCCCCGGCCGATCGCCTCGCGTGCTACGACAGGCTGGCCGGCCGCGCGGTCGAGGCGCCGGCACCCACCGGCCGCGAGGGCGAGAGCGAGTCGAAGCTGGCCCCGAAGGCGCAGCTGCTGCCGCCGGCGATCCGGCCGACGGGTGGCGGCAGCGGCAGCCTGGTCTCGCGCTACTGGGAGCTCGACCCCGAGGACAAGCGCGGCATCTTCAACTTCGTCGGCTACAAGCCCAACTACGTGCTGCCGCTGCACCAGACGAGCCGCATCAACCGCGAGCCTCGATCGCCCACGCAGGCGGCCGTGCCGCTGCCGGACTACAAGAACACCGAGGCCAAGTTCCAGCTGTCGCTGCGCACCAAGGTGCTGCAGGATGTCGGCTTCGAGGGCGGTGACCTGTGGCTCGCCTTCACGCAGCAGGCGCTGTGGCAGATCTGGAACGGCAAGGATTCGAAGCCGTTCCGCAACAGCGACTACGAACCGGAGGCGATCTATGTGGTGCCGGTTCCCGAGGCCTGGCGCGGGCTGCCGTTCGGCTGGCAGTGGCGCTACGCGCAGCTGGGGATCGCGCACCAGTCGAACGGCCAGTCCGATCCGCTGTCGCGCAGCTGGAACCGCGCGTCGCTCGGGGCCGGCTTCGAGCGCGACAACTGGTCGTTGAGCACGCGCCTGGTCCAGCGCTTCAACGAGAAGCTGGAGACCGACAACAACCCCGACCTGATCGACTACCGCGGCCGCAGCGAGACGCAGCTGAACTGGGCGAGCGGCTTGTCGACCGCTTCGCTGCTGTACCGCAACACGCTGCAGGGCGTGAAGTACGGTGCGCTGCAGCTCGAGTGGACCTACCCGGTGCTGCGCGACCAGCCGAACGGCCTGCGCTGGTACCTGCAAGCCTTCCGCGGCTACGGCGAGACGCTGACGGATTACAACTTCCGGCAGACGAGCTTCGGGGTGGGGGTGACGTTCCTGCAGTTCTGACGACGATGCGGCGCGTACTCTTCCTCTGCAGCCAGAACCGTCTGCGCAGCCCGACGGCGGAGCAGGTGTTCGCGTCGTGGCCCGAGGTGGAATGCACTTCGGCCGGGCTCGACAGCTCGGCGCTGACGCCGCTGGACAGCGAGACGGTGCAGTGGGCGCAGGTGATCTTCGTGATGGAGCGTTCCCACCGTAACAAGCTGTCCCGCAAGTTCAAGCCGTGGCTGAGCGGCAAGCGGGTGATCGTGCTGGGGATTCCCGACGAATACGCCTTCATGGAGCCGGCGCTCGTCGAGCTGCTGAAGGAGAAAGTGGGACCGTACCTGCGGGTGCGGTGAAACGGGAAACTGGGGGAGGAGAGCGTCAGCCCTTGGCGGCTGCGCGCTTGGCACGCTGCAAGGGCGTGTGCTCGGGAATGCGGGTTGTCTTGCGGTCTTGCGCGTAGTGCCAGCCCGGCAGGGCCTTGGCCACCTGCGCCGCCTTGGTGGGGGGCGCCTCGACGAGCATCGAGCCGGCGGCACCGCCGACGACGATGCCGCCCAAGGCACGCACCGACTTCTTCGCCGCCGTGAGCGCCTTGGCGTCCACGTCGCTGGAGTTGAAGAAGACGAAGCGTGCCATGGCCTCGATTATCGCGCCAAGCCCTTGCCTTGCATACGGGCGGGGAATCCGAGGTCCTGGGCATGCGCCGTGGCCAATCTCACGATGGCCGCCGAACGCCGGGCGTCGCGCGGCATCGCCAGCACGGCGCTGCCGGCCAGCCGGCGCGCCAGCACGCCGGTGGCGATCGGCGTGGCCATCGAGGTGCCCGACATCACGCCCCAGCGGTTGCCGAACAGCGTCGACACGATGGCCACGCCCGGCGCGGTGAGCGCGAGCTTGCGGCCGCGGTTGGAGAACTGCGCGAAGAACGGCACGTGGTGGCCGATCGGCTTGCCGCGCGGCTCGCCCAGCGTCCACTCCAAGTAGGCACCGGCCGGCCAGGCGTTCTCCAGGCCGATCGTCGAGACCGCGATCACCTTCGGGTAGCGGGCCGGATAGTCCACTTCGTCGGCGCCGTCGTTGCCGGCCGCGGCCAGGCAGACGCAGCCGCGCGCCCACGCGAACTCGACCGCGTCGCGCACCGCCTCGTCCGCGAGGCTGTCGCCCAGGCTCAGGTTGACCAGGTCGCAGCCGTCGACGGCGGCCTGCTTGATGGCCGCCTGGATCGCGAAGGTCGACGCGAATGGGTCGCCGGCCTCGAACACGCGGTAGGCATGCAGCGACACGGCGCTGGCCTCGCCGCGCCGCCAGCCGCTGGCCGTCGCCGCGATCACGCCGGCCACGTGGCTGCCGTGGCCATCGGCGTCGCGCAGCAGGCGCGTTGCCTCCTTCGCGGTGGTGTTGCGCCCGCCGGCGAGCTTCAGGTGGTCGTGCGGCCCGATGCCGGTGTCGACCACGCCGATCGAGACGCCCTTGCCGGCGCCGGCCGCCGGCTTGCCGTAGACCAGGCCGCGCGCATCCGCCGTCTTCAGCGACAGGGCCGGCACGGCGATCTCCAGGCCGCCGCGCAGCAGTTCCACATTCGACAGCCGCACCGGCCAGCCGCCGTGCAGCGGCGCCACCTCGATGGCATCCAGGCGCTTCGTGCCGCGGCTGAGGCGGAAGCTGACGCGCCCGCGCCGGTCGGTCATCGCCTCCAGGCCGGTGCCTTTTTCTTCATCGAGCAGGATCGTCACCAGCGCCTGCGCGAGCCGCGTGCGGGCCGCGTCGTCCACGACGACCGTGACGGTCCAGGCCTGGTCTCGGCCGGCCGCGATGCGCGGCGCCTTCAGGTGTTCGCTGAGCTTGTGCCACGGCCGGGCAGGGCGCTCCAGGCGGTACCACTGCTCCTCGGCCAGCGTGGCGCCATCGGGTGCGCTCGCGCGCACGTCGTCGATGCTGCGGCGGCCGATGTCGAGCAGCACCGCACCGTCGGCGGGCGAGCTGGTGACGAGCCTCAGCGTCGACGGGGTCATCCGCGGGGCAGCAGGGCGTTTCTCGGCGGCCGCGGCCTGCAGCCTGCGCAGCGTGGCCGCGGGGGCCGGGGCGTTCCTGCCGGCACGCGCCGGCGGAATGACGATGAGGCGGCGCGGTCGCCGGGTCGGATCCATTGTTGTTGTCTCTCCCTGGGAGCGGCAACGCCGGTCGACCTCCGTGTCGGCCGGTCGTGCTGCCCGTTCCCAAGTGTCGCGCAACAGGTCCTAGGCCGCCTTCTGCTCCCCACCCGCCCGCCACTGCGCCATCAGCGCCGACCACTTCGGCATCGCGGCCGCCAGGTGCCGCTCCTTCACATGCCCGTAGCCGCGGATGTCTTCCGGAATGCGCGCGATCTGCAGCGCGAGCGGCAGCGTCTGCGCGTTCAGCCCGCGCAGCACCTCGTCGAGGGCCTCGCGGTACTGGCCGATCAGTGCGCGCTCGGTCTTGCGCTCCTCGGTGCGGCCGAACGGGTCGAACGCGGTGCCGCGCAGCCCCTTGAACTTCGCGAGCACGCGGAACGCGGTCTGCATCCACGGGCCGAAGCGCTGCTTCACCAGCTCGCCCTTGTCGTTCTTCTTCGCGAGGGCCGGCGGCGCCAGGTGGTAGTTCAGCGTGTAGTCGCCCTCGAACTGCGCCGCCACCTTGTCGAGGAAGGCCTTGTCGGTGTGCAGCCGCGCGACCTCGTACTCGTCCTTGTAGGCCATCAGCTTGAACAGGTAGCGCGCGACCTGCTCGGTCAGCTTGTGGCCACCCAGCGGCGCCTCGGCGGCCCGCACCTTCTCGACGAAGGCCCGGTACTGCGCCGCGTACGACGCATCCTGGTAGCCGGTCAGGAACTCGACGCGCTTGGCGATCACGTCGTCGATGTTCACGCTCTTGCGCACGAACTCGATCACCTGCGCCGCCTTGAACAGCGCCTTCACCGCCGCCAGGTCATGCGCGGCGCGGCGGCCCCATTCGAAGGCCGACTTGTTGTTGTCGACCTGCACGCCGTTCAGCTCGATCGCGCGCATCAGCGCGGCATGGCCGAGCGGCACGCGGCCCTTCTGCCAGGCATAGCCGAGCATCAGCGGGTTGGTGTACAGCGAATCGCCGACCAGCTGCACCGCGAGCTCCTCGGCATCGAGCATGCCCACGTTCGCCGGGCCGGCCGCCGCGACGATCGCGCCCTCGCAGCTCGCGCCGGGGAACTGCCAGTCCGGGTTGGTCACGAAGGCCGCCGTCGGCGAGCCGTGCGTGTTCAGCGCGACGAAGCTGCGGCCCTCGCGCAGCGTCGCCAACGTGCTCTTGTTCGCACCGACGATCGGGTCGCAGGCGATCACGAGGTCGGCCTCCGCGGTGCCGACCTTGGTGGTGTGGATCGCCTCCATGCGGTTCGCGATCTGGATGTGGCTCCAGGTGCTGCCGCCCTTCTGCGCGAGGCCGGCCGAATCCTGCGTGACGATGCCCTTGCCCTCCAGGTGCGCGGCCATGCCGAGCAGCTGGCCGATCGTGATCACGCCGGTGCCGCCGACGCCGGCGACGACGATGCCCCAGGCCGTCTCGGCCACCGGCAGCACCGGCTCGGGCACCGCGATCGCCGACGGCTGCGGCCGCTCCTGCTTCGCCTTCTTCGCGCTCTTCAGCTGCCCGCCCTCGACGGTGATGAAGCTCGGGCAGAAGCCCTTCACGCAGGAGTAGTCCTTGTTGCAGGTGTTCTGGTTGATGCGGCGCTTGCGGCCGAACTCGGTCTCGACCGGCTCGACGCTCAGGCAGTTGCTCTGCACCGAGCAATCGCCGCAGCCTTCGCACACCAACTCGTTGATCACGACCCGCTTGGCCGGCTCGACCATCGTGCCGCGCTTGCGGCGGCGGCGCTTCTCGGTCGCGCAGGTCTGGTCGTAGATGATGGCCGTCGTGCCCTTCAGCTCGCGGTACTCGCGCTGGATGCGGTCGAGCTCGTCGCGGTGGAACACCTGCACGCCCTCGGCGAGCGCGACACCGTCGTACTTCTCGGGCTCGTCGGTCACGATGCACAGCGCGGCCACGCCTTCGGCCTTCAGGCTGTTCATGATCTGCAGCACCGAGTGGCCCTCGGGCCGCTCGCCGACGCGCTGCCCGCCGGTCATCGCGACCGCGTCGTTGTAGAGCAGCTTGTAGGTGATGTTCACGCCGGCCGCGATGCTCTGGCGGATCGCCAGGCTGCCGCTGTGGAAGTAGGTGCCGTCGCCCAGGTTCGCGAAGATGTGCTCGTCGGTCGTGAACGGCGCCTGGCCGATCCAGGGCACGCCTTCGCCGCCCATCTGCGTGAAGGTGCTGGTGCTGCGGTCCATCCACACCACCATGTAGTGGCAGCCGATGCCGGCCACCGCGCGCGAGCCCTCCGGCACCTTGGTGCTGGTGTTGTGCGGGCAGCCGCTGCAGAAGAACGGCAGCCGGTCGCCGCCCTCGCTCTTCACCTCGGCCAGGCTGCGCTCCTTGGCGTCGATCAGCGCGAGCCGCGCATCGATGCGCGCGGCGGTGTCGGCATCGACGCCGAGCTTCTTCAACCGCTTGCCGATCGCCTTCGCGATGATGGCCGGCGTCAGGTCGGCCTGCGCGCGCAGCAGCCAGTTGC
>NZ_JBFUFQ010000275.1:0-6775 GCF_056403355.1 Rhizobacter sp. P2_H3
TCGTACTCGACGTGCGCCGTGTTGATCGTGATGCCGCGCGCCTTCTCTTCCGGCGCCGCGTCGATCTGGTCGTACGCCTTCGCTTCACCACCGAACTTCGCCGACAGCACCGTCGTGATCGCCGCCGTCAGCGTCGTCTTGCCATGGTCCACGTGACCGATCGTCCCAACGTTCACGTGCGGCTTGGTCCGCTCGAATTTGCCTTTTGCCATTTTTCGCGCTCCTAGCGGTCGAGATTGACAGTGCTGAAAAAACTGGTGCCCATGGCGCGGATCGAACGCGCGACCTCTCCCTTACCAAGGGAGTGCTCTACCACTGAGCCACATGGGCAGGTCTCTTGTGTCCTGTCGACACAGGGCTGACAACCTCAGGCAGTCAAGCCTCTGACGACATCACAACGTCTCCGTGAAGATCCGTGGAGCGGGAGACGGGAATCGAACCCGCGTCATTAGCTTGGAAGGCTAGGGTTCTACCATTGAACTACTCCCGCCCGGGAGCCCCACCCGCCCCGGCCAGAACCCCATCGACACATCGAGGGAACCCGACCGGAACGGTCTTGCAACAACAACGTCTAGCGGTCTAGCAACTTACAGAATATGTTTCGCCGTGGTGGAGGAGGCTGGATTCGAACCAGCGTAGGCGTAAGCCAACAGATTTACAGTCTGCCCCCTTTAGCCACTCGGGCACCCCTCCGCGGCGAACTCGGGACTATACATCGAGTTGGTGACACTGGCAAACCAGGGCTGCAAAAAATGACCTCGCCACAGCCGTCGACGCCCGGATAATCGCGCCCGCCCCAGCATTTCCCGCGGGCGATCCGGAGGAGAGAACCCCATGACCAAGACCATCCTGGCCGCCGCGGTGCTCGCGTTGTCGGCCTCCGCCCAGGCACAGAGCCAGTACCCGTCCGACACCGGCCCAGGCCCTGGCGTGCGGATTCGCCCGTTCCTCGGCCTCGGCCTGACCTGGGGCGGCGACAAGCTCGACTCGGTCGAGTTCGAGGACGGCCACAGCACGTCGATCCGCGCCGGCGGCCTGGTCGACGTGAAGGCCGGCGTCGACGTGCATTTCGACAGCCCGTTCTCGGCGCAGATCAGCGTCGGCTACCACTTCCAGACGATCCGCGGCGAGACGCGCTCCGGCGACGACGGCCGCAAGACCTTCGAGCGCTACCCCGTCGAGGTGCTGGGCCACTGGGACCTGAGCGACCAATGGCGCCTCGGCGGCGGGCTGCGCTGGTCGCAGAACGCGAAGTTCTCGTCCAGCGGCGCGCTCGACGTGGGCAATGTCGAGTTCGACTCGTCGACCGGCGTGGTGGTCGAGGGCGAGTACTTCGTGAGCCGCGCGGTCGCGCTGAAGCTGCGCGCGGTGCACGAGAAGTTCACGCTGAAGGGCTATTCGACCGCGCCGGAATACGACGGCAGCCACGTCGGCTTCTACGTCAGCTACTACTTCAACTGAGCCTGGCGCGCCTGGGCCCTCACCGGCTCCAGTCGATCGCGCCGCCGTGGGCCGACAGGTGCCGTTGCGCGGCACCGAAGTGCCCGTTGCCGATGAAGGGCACCGGCGGGCGCCGCGCCGACAGCGGCGACGGGTGGTTCGACGCCAGCACCAGCGCATCGGGCCCACCCTGCTCGCGGATCAGCGGCCCGAACTGCTGGGCATGCGCGCCCCACAGCATGTAGACGCAGGGCCGGCGCCGSCCCGCGACCGCGGCGACGATGCGCTCGGTCAGCGGCTCCCAGCCATGGCGTGCGTGGCTCGCCGGCGCGGCCTGCTCGACGGTCAGCGTCGTGTTCAGCAGCAGCACGCCCTGCGCGGCCCAGCCGGACAGGTCACCCGTCGCCGGCGCCTCGCCGAGATCGCGCACCAGCTCCTTGAGGATGTTGCGCAGGCTCGGCGGCAACGCGACGCCGGCCGGCACCGAGAACGCGAGCCCATGGGCCTGGCCCGGGCCGTGGTACGGGTCCTGCCCGAGGATCAGCACGCGGACCTCCGGCAAGGCCGTCAGTTCCAGCGCGCGCAAGGGCTCGGGCGGATAGACCACCGCCCCCTCGGCCACGCGCCGGTCGACGAACTCGACCAGGCCCTGCCCGGCCGCCGATTCGCGCCAGGGCCGCAGCACCTCGCGCCAGCCGAGCGGCGCGGCATCGAGCACCTGCGCCAGCGGCGCCTTCAGCGAGCCCTCCCCGCTCACCGGAACAGCTCGGCCAGCGCCACGCCCGGATCCGGCGCGCGCATGAACGCCTCGCCGACCAGGAAGGCATGCACGTTCGCGTCGCGCATGCGCTGCACGTCGGCGCGCGCGAGGATGCCGCTCTCGGTCACCAGCAGCCGGTCGCCGGGCACGTGCTTCAGCAGCCCGAGCGTGGTGTCGAGCGTGACCTCGAAGGTGCGCAGGTTGCGGTTGTTGATGCCGACCAGCGGCGTCTTCAGGCGCAGCGCGCGGTCGAGTTCGGCGCCGTCGTGCACCTCGACCAGCACCGCCATGCCGAGCGCCTGCGCCTGCGCTTCCAGGTCGGCCATCTGCGCATCGTCCAGCGACGCGGCGATCAGCAGGATGCAGTCCGCCCCCATCGCACGCGCCTCGAACACCTGGTATGCATCGATCATGAAATCCTTGCGCAGCACCGGCAGCGCGCAGGCGGCGCGGGCGGCCTTCAGGTAGTCGACCGAGCCCTGGAAGAACTGCCGGTCGGTCAGCACGCTGAGGCAGGCGGCGCCATGCTTCTCGTAGCTGGCAGCGATCTCGGCCGGCACGAAGTGCTCGCGCAGCACGCCCTTGCTGGGGCTCGCCTTCTTGACCTCGGCGATCACCGCCGCCGAGCCGGCGGCGATCTTGCCGCGCAGCGCCTTCGCGAAGTCGCGCAGCCCGCCCAGCGATTCCGCCTCGCGGCGCACCGAGGCTTCGTCGCGCAGCTTGCGGGCCGCCGCGATCTCTTCGCGCTTGACCGCGTTGATCTTGTCGAGGATGTCGCTCATGCTGCCTTCAACTTGTTGGTGACGGCCACGAACTGGCTCAGCTTGGCCAGCGCCTTGCCCGAGGCCACCGCCTCGCGCGCCATCCGCACGCCCTCGGTCACCGACGACGCGACGTTCGCGCAATACAGCGCCGCGCCGGCGTTCAGCAGCACGATGTCGCGCACCGGCCCGTCTTCGTTCGCGAACGCGCGCTGGATGCACTGCACCGACTCGGCCTTGTCGGCCACCTTCAGCACGCGGGTGTCGTAGACCGGCATGCCGAAATCGCTCGGGTGCACCATGTACTCGCGCACCTCGCCGTTCTTCAGCTCGCCGACCAGCGTCTCGCCCGACAGCGAGATCTCGTCCATGCCGTTCATGCCGTAGACCACCATCACGTGCTCCGAACCCAGGCGCTGCAGCACGCGCACCTGGATGCCGACGAGGTCGGCGTGGAACACCCCCATCAGCTGGTTCGGCGCGCCGGCCGGGTTGGTCAGCGGCCCGAGGATGTTGAAGATCGTGCGCACGCCGAGCTCCTTGCGCACCGGGCCGGCATGCTTCATCGACGCATGGTGGTTGGGCGCGAACATGAAGCCGATGCCGCATTCCTGCAGGCACTGCGCGACCTGTGCCGCATTCAGGTCGACGTTGGCGCCGAAGGCCTCGAGCACGTCGGCGCTGCCGGAACTCGACGACACGCTGCGCCCGCCGTGCTTGGCGATGCGCGCGCCGGCCGCGGCCGCGACGAACATCGCGGCGGTCGAGATGTTGAAGGTGTGCGCCGCGTCGCCGCCGGTGCCGCACAGGTCGACCAGGTGCGTCGTGTCGGCCACCACCACCGGCGTCGCGAACTCGCGCATCACCTGCGCGGCGGCGGCGATCTCGCCGATGGTTTCCTTCTTGACGCGCAAGCCCAGCGACAGCGCGGCGATCATCACCGGCGACATCTCGCCGCTCATGATGCGGCGCATCAGCGTCAGCATCTCGTCGTGGAAGATCTCGCGGTGGTCGATGACGCGGGCCAGGGCTTCGGTGTTGCTGATGGTCATGGTTCGTCTCTCGAGGATTCAGGCGCTCATGTGCTCGCGCACCGCGGCGATCGCGCGGTCGACGCCGGCGGCATCGACGTCGAGGTGCGTGACGAAGCGCAGCCGGTACAGGCCGGTCGCCAGCACGCCGCGCGCCTTCAGGTGGTCGAGCAGGCCGGCAGCCTTCGGGCCTTGCACGTCGACGAACACGATGTTGGTCTGCGGCGGCTCGACCGCGACACCCGGCACGTCGCGCAGGCCGGCGGCCAGGCGCTGCGCGAGCGCATGGTCGTCGGCGAGGCGCTCGACATGGTGGTCCAGCGCATGCAACACCGCGGCCGCCAGCACGCCGGACTGGCGCATGCCGCCGCCGAGCATCTTGCGCCAGCGGTGCGCGCCGCGGATGAAGGCCTTCGAGCCGACCAGCGCCGAGCCGACCGGTGCGCCGAGCCCCTTCGAGAAGCAGACCGACACGCTGTCGAAATGCGCCGCGATCTCGCGCGCGGCGATGCCCTGCTTCACCGCGGCGTTGAAGAGCCGCGCGCCGTCGAGGTGGGTCGCGAGGCCGCGCCGGCGTGCCAGGCCGGTCGCATCGGCCAGGTAGGCCTGCGACAGCACCTTGCCGCCGAGCGTGTTCTCGAGGCACAGCAGGCGCGAGCGGGCGAAGTGCGCGTCGTCGGGCTTGACGGCGGCGTCGATGTCGGCGAGCGCCAGCGTGCCGTCGGGCTGGTGCTCCAGCGGTTGCGGCTGCACACTGCCGAGCACCGCGGCGCCGCCGCCTTCCCAGCGGTAGGTGTGGGCCATCTGGCCGACGATGTATTCATCGCCGCGGCCGCAGTGGCTCATGATGCCGATCAGGTTGCTCTGCGTGCCGGTCGGCACGAACAGCGCCGCCTCTTTTCCGAGCAGCGCGGCGATGCCCTCCTGCAGCGCGTTGACGGTCGGGTCGTCGGCGAACACGTCGTCGCCGACCTCGGCGCAGGCCATCGCCTCGCGCATGGCCGGTGTCGGCCGGGTGATGGTGTCGCTGCGCAGATCGACGACGCCGTTCATCCGCGCAACTCCAGGAAGTTCTTCAGCATCGCGTGCCCATGCTCGGTGAGGATCGATTCGGGATGGAACTGCACGCCCTCGAGCGGCGTCTTCGTGCCGGCCAGCGCGGTGTGGCGCACGCCCATGATCTCGTCGTCCTGCGAGGTCGACGTGATCTCCAGCTCGGCGGGCAGCGTGTCGCGCTCGATCACCAGCGAGTGGTAGCGGATCACGGTGAACTGCTGCGGCAGCTCGGCGTACACGCCGCGCCTGTCGGTGGTGATGATGTCGGTCTTGCCGTGCATCTGCGTCTTCGCGCGGATGATCCTGCCGCCGAGCGCCGCGCCGATCGCCTGGTGCCCGAGGCACACGCCGAGGATCGGCAGCTTGCCGGTGAACTCGCGGATCGCGTCGACGCAGATACCGGCCTCGGCCGGCGAGCACGGGCCGGGCGACAGCACCAGCCGCTCGGGTTTCAGTTCGCGGATGCCGTCGAGCGTGATCTCGTCGTTGCGGAACACGCGCACGTCCTCGCCGAGCTCGGCGAAGTACTGCACCAGGTTGAAGGTGAAGGAGTCGTAGTTGTCGATCATCAGCAGCATGTGCTCAGGCCTCTGGATTCAGTGGGTTCGGGGCGACCGGCTGCCGTAGGCTGGGTCGCGGCGGAAGACTGGGGCGCCGCGTGCGGGCGCCATGAGGTGGGTTCAGGTCGTTGGCTTGCGCCAACGCCAACCGCGGAGCGTCGCTGTGAATGAACGCGTGGAGACCATGGGGCCGCATTATGGCTGCGCGCCGGGCTTCAGGGAAGACGGCGGGTATCATGCCGCCCACGTTGGTGCTCGCCGCGGCCGTCCGGTCGCGGCAGTGAAACGGGAATCAGGAAGACGAGCCCTGCCGGGGCGGATCCAACCTGAGCTGCCCCCGCAACGGTAAGCGGACGCCCTCCCCGGAGAGCGCTCCCGTGCGAATCGACCCACTGTCGGCCCCGGCCGATGGGAAGGGTGCACGGGAGACGTCCGCCAGCCCGGAGACCGGCCAACCCAGTGGGTGCGCGCCCGCGGCAACGCGGCGCATGCCTGTTCACGAAACCCTGCGGGGAAGCAGGGCGACGGCCGGTCTGTTGCGAGTTGTCCTTCGATGCAAGTCCCCGAGCTGCGCCCCGTGCGCTGCCCTGCCCTGCTGGTGTCCGCGCCCGCATCGGGCCAGGGCAAGACCAGCGTCACCGCCGCGCTGGCGCGCCTGCACGCCCGCCGCGGCCGCCGCGTGCGGGTCTTCAAGGCCGGGCCCGACTTCCTCGACCCGATGATCCTCGCCCGCGCCAGCGGCGCKCCCGTCCACCAGCTCGACCTGTGGATGGGCGGCGAGGCGCACTGCCGCGCGCTGCTGCATGACGCCGCGCAACATGCCGACCTGATCCTCGTCGAGGGCGTGATGGGGCTGCACGACGGCACGCCGTCCAGCGCCGACCTTGCGCTGCGCTTCGGGCTGCCGGTGCTGACGGTGATCGACGGCAGCGCGATGGCGCAGACCTTCGGCGCCATCGCGCACGGCCTCGCGAGCTACCGCGACGGCCTGACGCTGGCCGGCGTGCTCGCCAACCGCGTCGCCGGCGACAGCCACGCCGCGCTGCTGCGCGAGAGCCTGCCCGCCTCGATGCGCTGGTGGGGCGCGTTGCCGCGCGACGAGCAGATCGCGCTGCCCGAACGCCACCTCGGCCTGGTGCAGGCGGCCGAGCTCGATGACCTCGACGC
>NZ_JBFUFQ010000276.1:0-6762 GCF_056403355.1 Rhizobacter sp. P2_H3
GCACACGCTGGCGGCGGCGGTGCGCACACGCTGGCGGCGGCGGTGCTGGCGGCGGCAAAGCGCGACGGCATCGCGATCACGACGGCGGGCAACGTGCGCAGCGTTGCCGGCCGCGGATTGTCGGGCGAGGCCGGCGGGCGCGCGCTGCTGCTCGGCAGCAGTCGCTTCATGGAAGAGCAGGGCATCGCCTTGTCGCCGCTGCAGGCCCGGGCCGATGCGTTGCAGTCCGAGGGCCGCACCGTCTCGTGGCTGGCCGAGGCGGGCGCCGTGCCGCGGCTGCGCGGCCTGCTCGCCTTCGGCGATGCCGCGAAGCCGACCGCGGCCGAGGCGGTGCACCAGCTGCAGTCGCTCGGCGTGCGCTGCCTGCTGCTGACCGGCGACAGCGCCGGTGCGGCGGCGAAGCTGGCGCAGGTGCTGGGCATCACCGAGGTCCATGCCGCGCTGCTGCCGCAGGACAAGGCGGCGCTCGTCGAATCGCTGCGCCATGGCGGCGCGCGCGTCGCGATGGTCGGCGACGGCATCAACGATGCACCGGCGCTGGCGGCCGCCGATGTCGGCATCGCGATGGGCAGCGGCACCGATGTCGCGATGCAGGCGGCGGGCATCACGCTGATGCGCGGCGACCCGCGGCTGGTGGCCGATGCGCTCGAGATCGCGCGGCTCACGCAGCGCAAGATCCGCCAGAACCTGTTCTGGGCCTTCGTCTACAACGTGGTCGGCATCCCGCTGGCCGCCTTCGGGTTGCTGAACCCGGTGATCGCCGGCGCGGCGATGGCCTTCAGCAGCGTCAGCGTGGTCGGCAATGCGCTGCTGCTGCGGCGCTGGAAGGGAGCGGCTCGATGAACATCGGCGAAGCGGCGCAACGCTCGGGCGTGTCGGCGAAGATGGTGCGGCACTACGAATCGCTGGGACTCTTGCCGCCGGTCGTGCGCACCGATGCCGGCTACCGCCAGTACGGCGACAAGGAGGTGCACACGCTGCGCTTCATCCGGCGCGCCCGCGACCTCGGCTTCGGCATGGCCGAGATCGGCGAGCTGCTGAAGCTGTGGCAGAACCGGCGGCGTGCCAGCGCCGACGTGAAGCGCATCGCGCTCGACCACATCGCCGATCTCGATCGCCGCATCGCCGAGATGGAGGCGATGAAGCGCACGCTGTCGAGCCTGGCGAGCTGCTGCCATGGCGACCAGCGGCCCGATTGCCCGATCCTCGACGAGCTGGCCGAATGAGCGGCCGGCGCCGCGCACCCGTCTGGCTGTTCGACCTGGACAACACGCTGCATGACGCATCCCTTGCCGCGTTCGGCCCCACCAACCAGGCGATGACCGACTACATCGCCGCGCACCTGGGCCTGTCGACGGCCGAGGCGTCGGCGCTGCGCCAGCACTACTGGGACCGCTACGGCGCGACGCTGCTCGGCCTGGTGCGCCACCACGGCGTCGACGCGAGCCACTTCCTCGAGGAGACGCACCGCCTGCCCGGCCTCGAGGACCGCCTGCGCACCCATGCGCACGACCGCGCCGCGCTGCGGCGCCTGCGCGGCCGCAAGATCCTGCTGACGAACGCCCCGCGGTCCTACGCGCTGCGCGTGCTGCGGGCGCTCGGCCTCACCGACGTGTTCGACGGCGTGATCAGCATCGACGAGATGACGATGTTCGGCGACCTGCGCCCGAAACCCGACGCCCGCATGCTGCGCCAGGTCGCGGTGCGGCTGAAGGTGGCGCCGCGACGCTGCGTGCTGGTCGAGGACACGCTGGCGCACCAGAAGGCGGCGCACCGCATCGGCATGCGCACGGCGTGGATGCAGCGCTACCTGAAGACGGCCAAAGTTGCGAACAACAGCACAGAAGTTGGCGTTCACCCTTGCCGCAAGCCCCCCTATGTGTATGCAAGAATTCGATCGCTGAACAAGCTCCATACCCTGTAGTGACAACTTCGACTGCCGCGATGACCGACACCCCTGCCATCCCCGAAGACACCAGTCCCGAGGTGGCAGCCGACGCGGTGGCCGAGCCGGCGGGCCGCAAGCGCCCGAAGCCTGGCGAGCGCCGCGTGCAGATCCTGCAGACGCTGGCCCACATGCTGGAGCAGCCGGGCGCCGACCGCATCACGACGGCGGCACTGGCCGGCAAGCTCGATGTCTCCGAAGCGGCGCTGTACCGCCATTTCGCGAGCAAGGCGCAGATGTTCGAAGGCCTGATCGAGTTCATCGAGCAGAGCGTGTTCACGCTGGTCAACCAGATCACCGAACGCGAGACGAGCGGTGTCGTGCAGGCGCAGAAGATCCTCACTGTGCTGTTGCAGTTCGGCGAGAAGAACCCCGGCATGACGCGCGTGATGGTGGGCGATGCGCTGGTGTTCGAGAACGAGCGCCTGGTCGCCCGCATGAACCAGTTCTTCGACCGCATCGAGTCGCAGCTGCGCCAGAGCCTGCGCAGCGCCGCCGAAGCGGCCGGCTCGTCGACGCCGACGGTCGATGCGAACGCGCAGGCCTCGGTGCTGACCGGCTTCGCGGTTGGCCGCCTGCAGCGCTATGCGCGTTCGGGCTTCAAGCGCGTGCCGACCGAGCACCTCGACGCCGCGCTGCGCCTGCTGGTCGGCTGACGCCGGCCTCCTTCTTTCCGCCTGGCCATGGTCACGACGGACGTCGGCGGCCAGCGCCTGGCATTGCTGCCGGAGAAGGCCGCCTGGTGGCCGGCGCAACAGGCCTTGCTCGTGGCCGATGCCCACCTCGGCAAGGCGGTGTCGTACCAAAGGCTCGGCGTGCCGGTGCCGGAGGCGACGACCACCGAGACGCTGTCGCGGCTGGCTGACCTGGTCGAGCGGCACGGCGCGCGGCGCATCGTGTTCCTCGGCGATTTCCTGCACTCGGTGCATGCGCATGCGGCCTCGACGCTGGGCGCGCTCGCGCAATGGCGCGAGCAGCACGCGGACCTGCATCTGACGCTGGTGCGCGGCAACCATGACGCCCATGCCGGCGACCCGCCCGCCTGGGCGCGCATGGAGGTCGTCGACGAGCCGCTGCGGGTCGACGGACTGGCGCTGTGCCACCACCCGATGGCGCATGACGGCGCCTATGTGCTGGCGGGTCACCTGCACCCGGGCATCGTGCTGGGCGGGCGGCCGCACGATCATGTGCGGCTGCCGTGCTTCTGGTTCGGCGATCGCGTCGGCGTGCTGCCGGCCTTCGGTGCGTTCACCGGGCTGAAGACGATCCGTCCAGCGCCGGGCGAGCGGGTCTTCGCGGTGGCCGACGCGGCGGTGTTGCCGGTGCCGGGCGCTCAAGAATCCGGCTGACGGGGCCGATATCGGGCAAAGCTCCGCGTGGCGGCGCACCGTTGCCGTCATGCCGCTCCTCCCCCGCGTACCGCTCCATCGCCTGGCCGCCCTGTGGCTGGCCGGCGTCGGCGTCTGCGTGGTGGCCGGCGTGCTCGGCGGTCGCGTCGAGCTGGCGCGCCTGTTCCTGAATGCCGTGCCGGCCAGCTTCAACGCCGGCCTGCTGGGCCTGATCGCTGCACTGGCGCTGTGGACCGACCCGCGCGTGCCGTCACGCCGGCTCGCGTGGTGCGCCGGGCTGCTGGTGCTGCTGCCGGCGCTGGTGCTGGCCGAGCACCTGGGCGGCGTCGAGCTCGGGATCGACGCGCCGGCGCTGCACCAGGCGATGCAGTCGGGTTCGTCCCACCCCGGGCGCCTCGCGCCGAACACCTGCCTCGGTTTCCTGTTCGCCGGCCTGGCGCTGTGGCTGCAACACCGGCCGGCGCTGCGCTGGCGAGGGCTGCTGGTGTCGTGCTGCGTGTACGGCACGCTGGCGGTCGGGCTGTCGGCGCTGGCCGGCTATGTGCTGGACCTGGAAGCGATGTACAGGCTGCTGTCGTTCAACAGCATGTCGGCGGCCGTGATGGCGATGCTGGTGGTGCTGGGGGCGGCGCTGTGGTCGAGCCTGCTGGCGGGCGAGTCGACCGAGGCGCCGGGAGAGTCGGGAGAGCGGCCGGAAGCCCGCATCACCCGCACGGCGGTCGGCGTGCTCGGCGTGGTGGCGGTGGTGTCGGGCGTCGCGGGTTTCGCGCTGATGCAGCGCGCCTACAAGATGACGGTGGCCGACAGCCTGGAGACGGCGGCGCGCGGCCATGCTGGCGCGTTCGCGCACAGCCTGAAGCAGGAGATGGAGATCGCCGAGAGCGTGTCGCGCCAGCTCGCGTTGCAGCGGGCGCTGGCGCAGCTGGCGGTGAATCCGGTCGATGCGCAGGCGTTCGACGACCTGCGCGAGGTGGCGACCAGCCTGCTCGGGCAGGATTTCAGTGCGCTGCGCGTGCAGAACGGGCGCGACGAGTCGCTGCTGGAGGCCGGTTCGTCGCGGCTGCGCTCGGCACCGGTGGCGTTGCCGCTGGGCGATGGCCATTCGACGCTGCTGTGGGACGACGGGCTGGTGCTGCACAGCGAGCTGCCGGTCGAGCGCCATGGCGAGCGCGTCGGCGGGCTGATGCTGGAGCGCCGGCTGGGGGTGCTGACGGGGCTGCTGTACGACCTGCAGCACGGCGACGATTCGACCGATGCGCTGCTGTGTGCGCGCATCGACGGGGACGCGGTGTGCCTGCCGAGCCGCTTCTACGAGGCGGGCCGCCACATCGCGATCTACCGGCCGGATGGCCAGCCCTTCCTGCCGATCTCGAAGGCCCTGCTCGGCATGTCGGGCTCCGATTCGGTGCGGGACCTGCGCGGCGTGCCGGTGCAGGCCGGCTACGCGCCGTTGCGCGGCGTCAACCTGGGGCTGGTGATCAAGACCGACAGCGGCGAGCTGTTCGGCTACATCCGCTCGCGGCTGCGCCTGCTGACGGGTTTGCTGGTGGCGCTGGTGGTGGTGGGGGCGTGGCTGCTGCGCTCGCATGTGCTGCCGCTGGCGCAGCGGCTGGCGAGCAGCGAGCGCCGCTTGCAGATGGTGTCGGACAACCTGCCGGCGCTGGTGTTCCATGTCGACGCCGACCTGCGCTACCAGTTCGCGAATGCGCGCTACCTGCCGATGGTCGGCCTCGACCCGAAGGCGATGATCGGCCAGCGCATGCAGGACGTGCTGGGCGCGGAGGTGTCCGCCTCGATCGCGCCGCACATCGAAGCCGCACTGCGCGGCGAGCGCGTGCGCTACGAGCGGCACGGTCACTGGCTCGGCCGCGAGCACCACCACCTGGTCGAGTACGTGCCCGAGCGGCGGCCGGACGGCAGTGTCGCCGGGGTCTACGGCATGGTGATGGACATCACCGAGCGCCACCAGGCGCAGGCGCAGCTGGCCGCGAGCGAGGCGCGGCTGCGCACGATCACCGACAACGTGCCGGCGTTGATCACGTATGTCGACACCGACCTGCGCTTCCAGTTCTGCAACCCGGTGTTTGAGGCCTGGACGGGCATCCCGGTGGCCGATGCGATGGGGCGGCGCATGCAGGACGTGTTGCCGCCGAAGGTGATGGCGCTGCGGCAGCGGCAGATCGAGCGGGCGCTGCGTGGCGAGACGGTGCAGTTCGAGACGGTGGCGGTGCTGGGGCAGGGGCCGCGGCATTTCCAGGTGAACTACCTGCCGCACCGCGACGAGCAGGGCCGGGTGATCGGCGTGTACAGCCTGACGAACGACATTTCGGCGCAGAAGGAATTCGAGCGCCAGTTGCAGACGCTGGCGCGCGTGGATGCGCTGACGGGCCTGGCGAACCGGCGGCAGTTCGAGGAGCGCTTCTCGGAGGCGATGTCGCGTTGCCGGCGCAGTGGCCGGCCGATGGCGCTGATGTTCATGGACATCGACAAGTTCAAGGGCATCAACGACACGCTGGGCCATGCGGGCGGCGACGAGGTGCTGAAGACCTTCGGGCAGCGGCTGGTGGCGAGCGTGCGCAAGACCGACACGGTGGCGCGGCTGGCGGGCGACGAGTTCGTCGTGATCCTGGAGGGCCTGAACACGGTGGACGAGCCGCACTTCCTGGCCCGCAAGATCCTGGCGGCGATCTCGGCGGAGCAGCGGGTGCTGGGCCATTCGTTGCGCGTGACGACGAGCATCGGCATCTCGTTCTACGAAGGCGACGACAGCCGCGAGGGCGAGCTGATGGCGCGGGCCGACAAGGCCTTGTACGAGGCCAAGGAAGCTGGCCGTGGGACCTACCGATGCGCGCCTCGTTCGGTGGTTGTTGCTGGTCGGTAGTTTCTCTTGAGGCAAAGGCGCGGGTGGGGAGGCCGGGGCTCGCCGRCCAAGTCGGTCATCGCCCCTGGCGGGGCGATGACTACCCTCCGCTGACTGGTTTCATGGCCCGTCGCCCAAACTCCCTCCGTTCGCTTCGCTCACTGTGGTCAAACAGTGTGCGACAGTCAGTTCACGAAGCGTGCTGCGCACGCGGGCCATGAAACCAGCCAGCTCCGGCGACCCGTCCTGATTGGCGCTCCMCAGCCTMCCCACCCGCGCCTTTGCAACACCGCCRCRCWGTGTTTGGGGGAAAAGATTGAAGTGATCGACAAGCGYGCCGGCGCTCGCACGTTTGTCGRTCACTTCAATCTTTTCCCCCCCAACAAGAGCGGCTGGTGGCTTCGCGGCGGGTGAGGGRATGGGCTGGGGGCGATTTCCTGRGGCGACGGAGAAGRTCGGCTTTGGGGATGGCGCGCGCCAGCGCGCTTCGTAGAYATACTCATCGGCWSTGTTTGACCACAACGAACGAAGTGAGTGGAGGGAGTTTGCCGATGCATCCCCAAAGCCGAKCTTCGCAGTGGAGTCGGCGCCCCCAGGGCGCCGACCGC
>NZ_JBFUFQ010000277.1:0-6721 GCF_056403355.1 Rhizobacter sp. P2_H3
CGCGTTCGGTGGCCTCGCTCGCGCAGACCCCACCGCCCGGCGCGCCACCGCCGCCGATCACCGAGATCGCGGCCGTGCGGCGCCTGCTCGACGATGCGGCACAGCGGCGCGAGGCGGCCGAAGCCACCTTGCTGGTGAGCGAGCAGCGCTTTCGCCGCCTCTTCTACGAAGCGCCGCTGCCGCAGGCGCTGGTCACGCGGGACGGCGTGCTGGCCGGGTTGAATGCCCGATTCGTGCAGGTCTTCGGCTACGGCCTCGACGACATCCCCACGCTGGACGACTGGTGGCAGCGCGCCTACCCCGACCCGCGCTATCGCGCCGAGGTGATCGGCAGCTGGCAGGCGGCGCTCGCGCAAGCCGAGACCGCCACCGTGAAGGTCGCGCCGATCGAGCGCCGCGTCAGCTGCCGGGACGGCACGGTGCGCACGATGGTGGTGTCCGGCATCGGCATCGGCGACGATTTCCTGTCGACCTTCTTCGACGTCACCGAGCGCAAGCAGGCCGAAGCGGCGCTGCGCGAGAGCGTCGGCTTGTACCAGCGCACGCTCGACAGCATGCTGGAAGGCTGCCAGCTGATCGACTTCGGCTGGCGCTACCTCTACCTCAATCCGGCGGCGGCGCGCCAGCACCACGGGCAGACCCAGTCACTGGTCGGCCGCACGCTGACGCAGGTGTATCCGGACATCGAGGCGACCCCGGTGTTCGCGATGCTGCAACGCTGCATGCGCGAGCGCATCGCGCAGCACAGCGAGATCGAGTTCGTGTTCGCCGACGGGACTCCCGCGTGGTTCGACCTGAACGTCCAGCCGGCGCCGGAAGGCGTCGCGGTCTTCAGTGTCGACATCACCGAGCGCAAGCGGGTCGAGGAGGTGCGCCAGCGGCTCGCGGCCATCGTCGAGGCGTCCGACGACGCGATCGTCAGCAGCACGGTCGACGGCCTCATCACGAGCTGGAACCGGGGCGCGGAACGCACCTTCGGCTTTGCCCCGGACGAGGTGATCGGCCGGCCGGTGCACGAGGTGCTGCGCTCGCCGCACGGCCTGGAAGAGGCCCGCGCCGAGGAGCGCCGGCTCTTCGACACGCAGCGCGGCGGCGCTGCGGGCGGTGCCCAGGAGGTGGTGCGGCTGCACCGGCAGGGGCAGCCGGTCACGCTGTCGGTCGTCACGGGCGTGATCCGGGATGCGCAGGGCGAGGCGGTGGCGCTGTCGGCGATCCTGCGCGACATCACGCTGTCGAAGCGCCGCGATGCCGAGTTGCAGCGGCTGCTCGCCGAGCAGGCGCAGCGCGACGTGCTGATGCGCGAGCTGACGGCCCGGCTGCGCACGCTGCGCGAGGAGGAATGCACGCGCATCTCGCGCCAGGTGCACGACGAGCTGGGGCAGCTGCTGACGGGGCTCAAGATGGACGTGCGCTGGATGACGCGGCGGCTGGCCGCCGGTGCGGCACCGGCCGACCTGGCGCCCAAGCTCGCGGAGGCGGAGGCGCTGATCGACCAGACGGTGGCGACGGTGCAGCGCATCGCGGTCGAGCTGCGGCCCAGCGCGCTCGACACGCTGGGCCTGCCGGCGGCCATCCGCGACGAGGCGCGCCGTTTCGAGGCGCGGACCGGGATTGCCGCCGCGCTGCGGGCCGACCTCTCCTCGCTGCCCGACGCGGCGGTGGCGACGGCGCTGTTCCGCATCCTGCAGGAGCTGCTGACGAACATCGCCCGCCACGCGCAGGCGTCGGCGCTGAGCATCACGCTGGCTGACGACGGGGACGCCTGGATCCTGCAGGTGCGCGACGACGGGGTGGGCATCCCGGTCGAGACCGCGCGCCGCGCGACCTCGCTCGGCCTGCTGGGCATGACGGAGCGTGCAGAGGCGCTCGGCGGCGCATTCCGCATCGAGCGCTGTCCGCAGGGCGGCACCCTCGCGACGGTGCGGGTGCCGCATTCATTCATCGAACCGGGGGCCGGGCATGCAGCACATCCTGATAGCCGATGACCATGCCGTGACGCGCCACGGGTTGCGCGAGCTGCTCTGCGACGCCTTCGACGGTGCCGACGTGACCGAAGTGGGGGACGGCGACGCGGTGCTCGCCGCCCTCGCGCTGCATGCCTGGGACCTGCTGCTGCTCGACGTGCTGATGCCGGGCCCGGGCATCCTCGAGCTGCTGCGCCGGATCCGTGCGCACAGCGCCGACGTGCCGGTGCTCGTGCTGACGGCCAGCGACGAGACGGGCTACATCGTCGAAACGATGAAGGCCGGCGCGAACGGGCTGATCCACAAGCACCGGGCCGTCGACGACCTGCTGCTGGCGGTGCGGCGCATCGCCGACGGCGGCACCTACCTGCATGCCGACACGGCGGTGGCCATCGCCAGGCTGCTGCAGGAGCGCCCGCCGACCCGGCTCCACCACGACCTGTCCGAGCGCGAACTCGACATCTTCCGGCGCATCGCCCTCGGGCGTGCGATCAAGGAGATCGGCTTCGACCTCGGCCTGAGCGAGAAGACGGTGGCCACCTACCTGGCGCGCATCCGCGAGAAGACCGGGCTCATCAGCCACGTCGAGATCGCCCGCTACGCGCTGAAGAACGGCCTGGTGGATTGACGGCCGCGCGGTGGTGACGGCCGCGCAGTGACGAGCGTGTAGGCAATTTGCCGACGCCCGTTGCCGCAAATGCGCACACGGCGCGGCCCGGGCCGATGGCACGATCCCGCCATGCAGCGCGAGCCTCGACGCCCCACCTTCCTCGTGGCCGACGACGTGCAGGCCATCGCCCACCTGGTCTGCGAGCTGCTGCGCGAGAGCGGTGCCGAGGTGGTGGCCTGCGCGACCGACGGCGTCCAGGCGCTGCGGCTGTTCCACGCGACCTTGCCCGACGCCGTGGTGCTCGACCTGCAGATGCCCGGACTCAACGGCCTGCAGCTGCTGCGCGCCATTCGCGAGAGCGAACACGGCCGCGGCTGCCTGGTGATCGTGCTCACCTCCCACGGCGAGGAATCGATACGCGAGCAGGTGCTCGCCGACGGTGCCGACCACTGCCTGCACAAGTCGACCGAGTTCGAGCGCCTGCTGCAGATCGTGCCGGAGTTCGCGCGCTCGCATGCCGCAACCCGTCAGGCGTAGTCAATCTGCCGACAGCTGCACCGGAAATCTGCCGACTGGCGCGGCCCGGCGGCCGCGTGCACAGTCGCTGCCTGAAATGTTCCATCCCGGAGAGATGAAGGAAGCTCCATGTACGGTCTTGTCAACCAGGCGGTCGAGGATTTCGTCAGGCGCGGCTTCGGCGATGCGGCCTGGCAGCGCATCCGCGAGGGCGCCGGCGTCAGCCACGAGATGTTCGTCTCGATGGACGGCTACCCGGACGAGGTGACGTACAAGCTCGTCGGCGCCGCGTCGGAGGTGCTGAAGCTGGACGCGGCGCAGATCCTCGAATCGTTCGGCGAGCACTGGGTGCTGTACACCGCGCAGGAGGGCTATGGCGAGATGCTCTCGATGTTCGGCGCGAGCCTCGAGGAATTCCTGGGCAACCTCGACAACATGCACAGCCACGTCGGCCTGACCTTCCCGGACCTGCGGCCGCCTTCGTTCCAGCTGGAGCGCGTGGACGGCGGGCGCGGGCTGCTGCTGCACTACCGCAGCGAGCGCATGGGCCTGGCACCGATGGTGATCGGCCTGCTGAAGGGCCTGGGGCGGCGTTTCGACGAGAACGTCGTCGTGCGCCAGACCGCCCACCGCGGCCTCGACGACCACGACGTATTCCGCATCGACCGCATCGGCCCGGTTGCCGCGGGCGCATCGCCGCAGCAGTGATGGGCGCTGCGGCCATCACGCTGTCCCCGCACGAGTTCGCGGCGGCATTTCCGTTCCACATCGCGCTCGACGACCAGCTTCGCGTGCTGCAGACCGGTGCCGTGCTGCGCCGCCTGTGCCCGCAGCTGACCGAGGGGGCGGCGTTCGGCGAGCACTTCGAGGTCCATCGCCCGGTGCTGCAGAGCCTGAGCTTCGACGCCGTGCTGCCGCTGCGGCAGTCGCTGTTCGTGCTGCGCCACCGGCAGGGGCCGCTGCAATTGCGCGGCGAGATCGTCGTCCAGGGGCGCGTGCTGTTCTTCCTCGGCTCGCCGTGGGTCACGCAGATGACCGACATCGCGCGGATCGGCCTGTCGCTCAGCGACTTCGCGGTGCACGATCCGGCGGCCGACCTGCTGCTGCTGCTGCAGACGAAGAACAAGGCGCTGGCCGATGCGCAGGAGCTGTCGCGGCGGCTGAAGGCGCAGAAGGACGACCTGAAGCTCGCGATGCTGGCGACCGAGGTGGCCGAGCAGGCCAACCGGACCAAGAGCGAGTTCCTGGCGATGATGAGCCACGAGATCAGGACGCCGCTGAACGGCGTGCTGGGCATGCTCGATCACCTGCTGGCCGGCGAGCTGTCGGCGCCCCAGCACGGCTGCGCCGCCATGGCCGCGAAGAGCGGGAAATCGCTGCTGGGCATCCTCGACGACATCCTCGACTTCTCGAAGGTCGAGGCCGGCAAGCTCGAGCTCGAGAGCATCGACTTCAAGCTGCGGCGCACGGTCGGCGATGCCGTCGAGCTGCTGGCCTTCCAGGCCGGCGAGAAATCGCTCGAGGTGGACATCGACATCGCGCCCGGCGTGCCCGACGACCTGCTGGGCGATCCGGCCCGCATCCGGCAGGTGCTGGTCAACTACCTCGGCAATGCCATCAAGTTCTCGGGCGCGGGGCGGATCACGGTGCGCGCCCGGCTGATCGGCGAAACCGGCACGCAGGCGACGATCCGGTTCGAGGTCGAGGACCGCGGCATCGGCATCGACCCTGCCAAGCAGGCCGGCCTGTTCGAGCCGTTCACGCAGGTCGACGCCTCCACCACGCGCAAGTACCGGGGCACCGGCCTGGGCCTGGCGATCAGCAAGAAGCTGACCGCGCTGATGGGCGGCGAGGTCGGCGTGCGCAGCGAGGTCGGCCGCGGCAGCACCTTCTGGTTCAGCGTGTGCCTGCCGAAGGGCGAGCAGCCCGCGCAGGCGCAGGCGCAGCCGGAGAGCGCGCCGGTCGGTTTCCACGGGCGCGTGCTCGTCTGCGAGGACGAGCCCGTCAACCAGCTGGTCGCGCAGTTGCACCTCACCGCGCTCGGCTGCACCGTCGACGTGGTCGACAACGGCGCCGCGGCCGTCGAGGCGGCCGCGCGCACCCCCTATGACCTGGTGATGCTGGACATGTGCCTGCCGGACATGGACGGGCTCGACATCTGCCGCGCCATCCGCGCCCAGGCCGGCGGCCGCACGCGCGTGCCGATCGTCATCTGGACCGCCAGCATGCTGGGGGCCGACCACGCGCGTGCCGCCGAGGCCGGTGCCGACGCGATGCTCGGCAAGCCCTTCGAGCCGCTCGCCCTCAGGCAGACGCTGTTCAGGTTCCTGGCCGTGCGCGATGCGCATCAGGCTCCCGCCACCGCAACCGAGGACTTTTGACGATGACGATGCCCCTGCCCACCGAGGCCCGCGCGTTGTACGACCAGACCGCGGCCAACTGGTCCCGACGCCAGCCCAGCTCCCTCTCCGACTACACCGCCCGGCCGCAGGTGATGGCGCTGTGCGAGCCGCTGGCCGGCAAGGACGTGCTCGACCTCGGCTGCGGCGAGGGCTATTGCAGCCGCATGCTGAGCGGGTACGGCGCCCGCGTGCTGGGGCTCGATGTCTCGGAACGCATGATCGCGCTGGCGCGCGAGGCCGAGCGCGCCGAGCCGCTGGGCATCCGCTACGACACCGCCGACGCGGTCGCGGTGGCGCTGGACGAGGCCAGCTTCGACCTGGTGGTCGCGGTGTTCCTCTTCAACTACCTCGACGTGGCGCAGATGCAGCGCACGATGGCCAACGTGCACCGCATGCTGCGCCCGGGCGGCCACTTCGTGTTCGCGGTGCCGCACCCGGCGTTCGCGTTCATGCGCCGCGATCCGGCGCCGCCGTTCCATTTCGACATCGGCAGCGCCGGCTACTTCGGCGGCCGCAACAGCCGGTTCGGCGGGCGCATCTGGAAACGCGACGGCACGGCGCTCGATGTGCAGCTGGTGCACAAGACGCTGGGGGACTACTTCGACGGCCTGCGGCTGGCGGGCTTCTCCGCGATGCCGGGCGTGACCGAGCTGACGGTCACGCGCGAGATGGTCGCGCTGGACGAGGCCTTCTTCGGCCCGCTGTTCGATCTTCCGCTGCACCTGGCCGTCAAGGTCGCCCGTTCCTGAGTTGTTTTTCTTCCGAGGACAACCCCATGAAATCACTGCAATCCGAACTCGTCACGCTCTGCGCCGATGCCCCGGCGCGCTTCCGGCAGGTGGCACAGGGGCACCCGTTGTGGCGTCATGCGTTCGTCGAGCGCTGCCGCACCGGAGCGCTGACGCTGGCCCAGGTGCGGGTGCTGGGCGCGCAGATGTACAAGTTCTGCCACCAGTTCCCGCGCTTCCTCGCGCTCGCGCTGGCCGCCTGCCCGCAGGAGGACGCGCGCATCGTGATCGCCGAGAACCTGTGGGAGGAACTGGGCGAGGGCGATCCGCAATGCGCGCATGCCGCGCTGTTCCGGCAGTTCACGCGGGCGCTCGGGCTCGACGATGCCCAGCTGGCGGCGGTGCCGGCGCAGCCCGAGACCGCGGCGCTGGTCGACACCTACGTCGGCCTGAGCGAGCGCTACGGCGTGCTCGGCATCCTGGGCGCGCTGTGCTATGCCT
>NZ_JBFUFQ010000278.1:0-6654 GCF_056403355.1 Rhizobacter sp. P2_H3
GGCCCGGAAGCCCTCGTCGGCGGGCCCGGAAGCCCTCGTCGGCGAACTGCCGGAACGCGAGCTGCAGCGTCACCGGATCGGGCGTCGTGAGGCCGGTCGAGAGCACCTGCGCATCGGGCACCGCACTCGTCGGCGGCTCGCCGACGCCCAGCGTTCCGATCACGCCGCAGCGCGCGCCGAGCAGGCTCAGCGCCTGTGCCGTCCACCAGGCGGTGGAGGTCTTGCCGTTCGTGCCGGTGCTCGCGACGACGCGCAGCCGCGTGCTCGGTTCGCCGAAGAAGCCGCTCGCCAGCTCGCCGGTGGCGGCCTTCAGGTCGGGCAGCGCCGACACCGTCTGCGGATCGAGTTCGAACGCGGTGGAGCCGTCGGCCTCGACGAGGCAGGCCACCGCGCCGGCGGCCAGCGCCTGCGGCACGAACTGCCGCGCATCGACGCCATAGCCCGGCCACGCGATGAACGCATCGCCCGGCTGCACGCGGCGGCTGTCGGTGGCGAGCCCGCGCACGCCGCGCGCAAGCAGCCACGCGAGCGCCGACTCGACGCTCGCGTGATGGATGAGGGTGGGTGCCTGGCTCATCAGAAACTCTCTTCCTCGGCCTGCAGCGCGTGGGTCACGATCTGCGGCCGCACCTCGATGTCGGGGGGTTCCCCCATCGAGCGCAAGGTCTGTTGAACGACTTCACTGAACACCGGTGCGGCCACGTCGCCGCCGAAATACTTGCCGTTGCTGGGCTCGTCGACCATCACCGCGACGATGATGCGCGGCTTGCTGATCGGCGCCAGGCCGACGAACCACGAGCGGTACTTCTTCTCCGCGTAGCCCTTGCCTTCCTGCTTGTACGCGGTGCCGGACTTGCCGCCCACCGAGTAGCCCGGCACCTGCGCCTTCGGGGCGGTGCCGCCTTCGAGCGTGACCAGGTGCATCATCTCGCGCACCTGCTTCGCGACCTTCGGCGAGATCACGCGGATGCCGGCCGGCGTCGGGGTATCGACCTGCCGGTTCTTCACCAGCGACACCGGGATCAGCTCGCCATCGTGCGCGAACACCGTGTAGGCGCGTGCGATCTGGAACAGCGAGGCCGACAGCCCGTAGCCGTAGCTCATCGTCGCCTGCTCGATCGGCCGCCACGACTTGTACGGGCGCAGCCGGCCGGTCACCGCGCCGGGGAACCCGATCTGCGGCTTCTGGCCGAAGCCGACCTGCGAGTACAGCTCCCACATCTCGCGCGGCTGGAACTGCATCGCCATGCGCACCGCACCGACGTTGCTCGATTTCTGGATCGTCTGCGACACCGTCAGGTCGCCGTGCGCGTGCGAATCGGTGATCACCGAGCCGGCGAAGTTCAGGCGGCCGGGCGCCGTCTGCAGCACGGTGTCGGGCGTCACGCGGCCGGTCTCGAGCGCCCAGGCGGCGATGAACGGCTTCATCGTCGAGCCGGGCTCGAAGGTGTCGGTCAGCGCGCGGTTGCGCAGCTGCGCGCCGGAGAGGTTCTTGCGGTCGCCCGGCGCGTAGCTCGGGAAGTTCGACAGCGCCAGCACCTCGCCGGTCTGCGCGTCGAGCACGACGACGCTGCCGGCCTTGGCCTTGTTCTCGGTCACCGCATCGCGGATGCGCTGGTAGGCATAGAACTGCACCTTCGAGTCGATCGACAGCTCGATGTCGCGGCCGTCGACCGGCGCGACGCTCTCGCCGATGTCCTCGACGACGCGGCCGAGCCGGTCCTTCACGACGCGGCGCGTGCCGTTGCGGCCCTGCAGCTCCTTCTGGAACGCGAGCTCGATGCCTTCCTGGCCGTTCTCCTCGACGTTGGTGAAGCCGACGACGTGCGCCGCGGCCTCGCCCTCGGGGTACTTGCGCTTGAACTCGCGCACCTGGAACAGCCCCTTGACGCCGAGCCCGAGCGCATCCTTCGCGACCTGTTCGTCGACCTGGCGGCGCAGCCAGACGAAGTTCGGGCTGTCGTCGAGCTTGCCGGCCAGCTCGGCCGGCGTGTAGCCGAGCAGCTTCGCGAGCTGGGCGCGCTGCTTCTTGTCGGCCTCGAACTCCTTCGGGATCACCCACAGCGACGGCGCCGGCACGCTGGACGCGAGGATCATGCCGTTGCGGTCGATGATGCGGCCGCGGCTGGCCGACAGGTCAAGCGTGCGCGCGTAGCGGATCTCGCCCTGCTTCAGGAAGAAGTCGTTGCCGATGATCTGCACGTAGACGGCGCGGCCGACCAGCACGCAGAAGCCCAGCCCGACCAGGCCGACCAGGAACTTCGAGCGCCACGGCGGCGTCTTCGACGCGAGCAGCGGGCTGGTCGAGTACATGACGCTGCGCACGTTGACCGCGCCGGCGCGTGCCGGGTTCGGCCGGGCATCGCCGCCGAACTGGCGGATCTTGTCGATCCAGCTCATCTGGCGGCCCCCGAGGCGGCGGGCGCGTACGCGACGTACTGCGTGACGGCCGGCGTGGCATTGCGCATCGCGAGCTTGTCGCGCGCGACGCGTTCGACGCGCAGCGGCGTCGCCTGCGACTGCTTGTCGGCCAGCAGCCGCTCGTGCTCGATCTCGAGCTGGTGCGCCTCGCTGGTGGCGCGGTCGACCTCGGCGAAGAGGCGCCGCGCGTCGTACGACACGCGCACCAGGTAGATGCTGCTGGCGATCAGCGCGATGAGCAGCACGAGGTTGATGCGGGTCATGCCGGCACCTCGGTGCGCTCGGCGATGCGCATGATGGCCGAGCGCGAGCGCGGGTTGGCGCGCACCTCGGTCTCGGACGGCTTCACGCGGGCGATTGCCTTCAGCCGGCTCGGCCGCTCGGGGGCGAACGGGGCGCGGCGGTCGAACTCGCTCTTGCTTTCGCGGGCGATGAAGTTCTTCACGATGCGGTCTTCGAGCGAATGGAAGCTGATCACGACGAGCCTGCCGCCCGGCGCCARCAATCCGAGGGCTGCGTTCAGCCCCTGTTCGAGTTCCTCAAGCTCGGCGTTGACGAAAATCCGAAGAGCTTGAAATGTGCGCGTTGCAGGATCCTGGCCCGGCTCGCGGGTCTTGACCGCACCAGCCACGACGTGGGAAAGCTCTGCGGTGGTGCGAACTGGATGCCCGCCCTCGCGCCGAGCAACAAGCGCCTTTGCAACCGATACAGCAAACCGTTCTTCCCCATAGTCGCGTACCACCTCTGCAATGTGGCGCTCGTCGGCGCGGGCCAGAAAATCCGCAGCGCTTTCGCCGCGGGTCGTGTCCATGCGCATGTCCAGCGGTCCGTCGAAGCGGAAGCTGAAGCCACGTTCGGGGTTGTCGATCTGCGGCGACGAGACACCCAGGTCGAGCAGCACGCCGTCGACCTGGGCGATGCCGAGTTCGGCCAGCACATCCGACATGCCGCCGAAAGGCGAGTGGTGGATGGAAAAACGCGGGTCATCGACCCGCGTTGCGCCCGACGCTGCCGCGGCGATGGCGTCCGGGTCGCGATCGATCGCCACCAGCCTTCCCCCGGGCGCGAGCCGGCCGAGCAGCAGGCGCGAATGGCCGCCGCGGCCGAAGGTGCCGTCGACGTAGATGCCGTCAGTGCGCGTGAACACGCCGTCGACGGCCTCGTCGAGGAGGACGGTCTGGTGCTGGAAGCTGTCGGTACTGCGGGTCATGGCGTCTAGCCCTGGAAGTCCCGGAGCGAATCCGGCATCTCGGACTGCAGGACCTTGGCTTCCTGTTCAGCGTAGACGAGCGGATCCCACAGTTCCAGCCGGCTGCCCATGCCCATCAGCAGCACGTCCTTGGTCAGGCGGGCGGCGGCACGCAGCTCGGGGGAGATCAGCACGCGGGACGAGGCGTCGATCTCGACGTCCATCGCGCTGCCGAGAAAGATGCGTTTCCAGCCGTCGGCCGACATCGGCAGCGCCACCAGGCGCTCGCGGAAGGCCAGCCACACCGGGCGCGGAAACACCAGCAGGCAGCCCGCCGGGTGCTTGGTCAACGTGAGCTGCGGCCCGGCATCGGCGAGCAGGACATCGCGCTGGCGGGCCGGGACGGTGATCCGCCCCTTCCCATCCAGCGTCAACGCTGAGCTGCCTTGAAAGCCAAATTCCGCCACAGAAACCCACTAAAGTGCACTTTGCACCACTCTAGCGGATGGTTCCTATAAGGTCAATGAGAGGTGTAAGAAAAAATCAATGAAATCAAGAACTTAGGACTGACTCTAAAATCTGCCAAATGAAAATGGTTGTAAAAGCAAGGACTTACAGAAGGCTGTGAAAGCTTTGGATGAAAGGGAAGCTGCGGCCGTCGAACCACGTTGCTTGTCGATGTAATGATAGATGTTGACAGAACAGGGTCTTCTGTGATGTTCTATGAGTATGCCCAAGACTGCCCGCGCCCTCCTCCAGTTGCCACCCGCCACGGCGGCCGCCATTGAAAAACTGGGCGCCGACCTGGCGGTGGCACGCCTGCGTCGCAAGGAGTCGCTGAGATCCTGGGCGCAGCGGCTGGGCATCACCGTGTCCACCCTCCAGCGGCTCGAGGCCGGCGATCCGTCCGTCGGCATCGGCATCGTGGCGACCGCGCTGTGGCTCATCCAGCGCGACGGCGAACTGAGGCAGCTGGCGGCGCCCGAACGCGACCAGGGCGCCATCGAACTGGATGTGCGCGAGGCCGTCGAGCTGGGCCGTGCCCGGGCCCAGGCGTCCGCGGAGGCACGCCTGCGCGCCACACCCAAGGGAAAGGACTGAGACATGCGCCTCGACGACCTGCACCTCTGGTACCTGGGCGACCCGCAGACGCCGCGCCACGTCGGCGCGCTGAAGCTCGTCTCCGCCGGCAAGGGCGTGTCGCTGCACTACGGGCGGGAGTGGCTGCTCGACGGATTCGCGCTCAGCGAGGATCTTCCGCTCGTCGACAACGAGTTCCTGCCACCCGGCCGCCTGGCCACGGACGGGCAGCGCGCCGTCGGCGCGGTCGACGACGCGCGGCCGGATCGGTGGGGCGAGAAGGTCATCCGCTTCGTCGACAAGCCCCAGCGGCTGTCACTGATGGAGTACCTGTACTACGCCGGCGACGACCGGTTCGGTGCGCTCGGCGTTTCCACGTCGTCGAGCGCCTACAGCCCGCGCGCCGCGGGTYCGCTGCCGCGGCTCGATGACGTGCAGCAGCTCAGCGAGGTGGTCGCCAAGATCGAAGCCTCGGAGCCCCTCAATGCGCTGGAGGCGAGGATCATTGCCGGTGGCGGCAGCCCGCTCGGCGGCGCCAAGCCGAAGGCCCTCATCGAGATCGGCGGAGAACAGTGGGTCGTCAAGTTCTTCAACAACGAGCCCGTCGACACGCCGCTCATCGAGCACGCGACGATGACGCTGGCCCTGCGCGCCGGCATCACCGTGGCCCGGACGCAGGTGATCCGCCTGGCCGACGCGAATGCGATCGCTGTTCACCGCTTCGACCGCGCTCCGGGCCGGCGCATCCACAGCATCTCGGCAGGCACCGCCATCCGCGCGGCCACCGCCTCCGGCGCCGAACCCGAGATGGGGTACCCCGAACTCGCGCGGATCCTGCGCCGCATCGGCGTCACGCAGGACGGCACGAACCAGCGCGACGCGCGCGAACTGTTCCGCCGGATGGTCTTCAACATCCTGGTGGACAACACCGACGACCACGAGAAGAACCACGCGCTGCTGGTCATGAACCCCTTCGCCCAGGRCCGCCTGACGCTGGCGCCGGCCTATGACGTCCTGCCGACGAACTCGGGGCAGGGCTACCAGGAGTTCATCTGCGGCGCCCAGGGCCGGGACTCGACGCTCGACAACGCGATGTCGCAGTGCGATGCCTTCGGCCTGCTGCCCGCGGAAGCGGCGGCCGACGTGCTCGCCGTCATCGAGGTCGTGAACACCTGGCAGCAGCACTTCGCACAGGCCGGCGTGACCGGGCGCGACATCGCCAGCCTGGCCGAGCGGCTCGATGGCGAAGCGCTGCTGAACCAGCGCAGCAGCTTCGACCCGGCCCGGTATCAGGCCGCGCCCACCCGGCGRAAAAGGCCCAGCCCGTTTTTACGTCGATGAAACTGCACCGCTGACACCCGAACCACGAGGGATGCACGCCCATGTTTTCGCATCGGCCTGGGCGGCAAGTAACCAAGCTCGGTCCCTGCTCAGGGCGAACGGGTGGTGGGCGAATGGTTCCGCTCACCCCTTGATCCCTCCGGCCGTGAGCCCCGAGATCATCCACTTCTGCGCGAGGATGAACACCACCGTGATCGGCAGCCCCGACAGGATGGCCGCGGCCGCGAAGTCGCCCCACAGGTATTTCTGGTCGTACAGGAACAGCTTGGAGCCCACCGCCAGCGTCAGCTTGGCCTCTTCATGCAGCAGGATCGACGCCACCGGGTACTCGATGATCGCGCCGATGAAGGCGAGCAGGAACACCACCATCAGGATCGGCAGCGCCATCGGCAGCAGCACCAGCCGGAAGGCCTGCCACGGCGTCGCGCCATCGACCTTGGCCGCCTCCTCGATCTCCACCGGAATCGTGTCGTAGTAGCCCTTGATCGTCCACACGTGCAGCGCGATGCCGCCCGAGTACGCGAGCAGCAGCGAGGCATGGCTGTCGATGCCGAAGAACGGGAACACGCTGCCGATGCGGTCGAAGATCGCGAAGATCGCCACCAGCGCGAGCACCGCCGGGA
>NZ_JBFUFQ010000279.1:0-6653 GCF_056403355.1 Rhizobacter sp. P2_H3
GCCGACCACAGCGCGCGGTCGGCCGGCGCGGCCGGCAGCGCCGCGGGCTTGTCCACGCGCAGGTGCGTGGCCAGCACCGCGCCGCCCGGCGCGAGGTCGAAGCGCAAGGCCTTCAGGCCGGGGAAGAAGTGCTGGTAGCCGAACGACATCAGCCGCGCGTCGGCGACCAGGGTGTGGCCGTTGCCCGCCTCGCCCAGGCCGAAGTCGCGCCGGTACACCGCCTGCGTCTTCGCATCGGCCGACAACAGCGCGGCCACGGTGTCGCGCGACTTGGCGTCGACCTGGCGTTCGCTGTCGAACAGCAGGCCGGGGTCGCTGAGCACGACGACGCGGTTGCCCTGCGCCACCAGCGCCAGCGTGCGGCGCGGCGACAGCGTCAGCGTGCGGCGCGGCGACAGCGTCAGCGCGTACACCGGCAGCGTCTCGCCGTTGACGCGGATCTGGTCGATCACGCTGAGCTGGCGGTCGTTGGTGGCGAGCGCGGCGGCGCCTTGCAGCGTGCGCGCCAGCACGCCGCGCGTCATCGCGATCACCCAGTGGCGCGGCGCGCCCTTGGCATCGGTCCAGAACGCCATCTCGGCCGGCTCGTCGAGCGCCAGCTCGATCAGCTTGTCGCCGAGCGTGGTGTCGTGCTCGAACGCGATGCGCTTCAGCGCGCCCTGCAGGCCGAGGCGGCTCTCATGCTCCTCGTAATAGAACGCGAAGTCCTCGGTCAGCACGTCGCGCAGCACCGGCGCCTTGACCAGGTCGCGCGGCAGGCGCGACAGCGCCGGCGTCGACACATAGGCCAGCGGATGCCCGAGGTCCACCTCGAGTGCGTTGATGTTGCCGCCGAAGCGCGACCAGCCGAGCGTTGCGACCGCGATCCCGCCGCCCACCAGCACCACCGCGACGGCGACGCCGGCCCATTGCTTTCGATTCAATCCCACGGGTTCTCCCCCTCCCAGCCGCGCCATGCTCTTGACGGCGCACGGGCGGCATCATCTCAGTGCCGCAAGCGGGACAGGTGAACTGGTCATGAAATCAGCGTGAAATACAGTCGGAGGCCGCATCGGCGCGCAGCATCCTCACAACATCTCCTCCGGCGCGAACGGCGACAGCAGCTTCACCGTCAGCCTCAGCCACAGGCTCGCCTCCGGCTCGCTGGTCAGCACCTTCGGCGCGCCGCCGGGCGGCGACAGCGTCCACAGCAGCCGGCCGTCGGCGTCGAGCGACAGCCTGTAGCTGTTGGCGCTGCCGACCTCGTCGACCAGCTGCAGCAGCTGGCGCGCGATCTCCGGGCTGTGCATCACGACGCCCATCTCGGTGTTCAGCCGGGCCGAGCGCGGGTCCATGTTCATCGAGCCGATCAGCACGTCGCGCTGGTCGATCACCAGCACCTTGGCATGCAGCGAGGCCTGCGACGAACCGAACGAGCCGACCTTGCTGCGCGGCAGGTCCAGGTGCACGCGCAGCTCGCGCAGGTCGACGCCGGCCTTCAGCATCTGCTCGCGGTAGCGCGCATAGCCGATGTGCACCGCCGGCGCGTCGGTGGTGGCCAGCGAGTTCGTCAGCACGCGCAGGCGCACGCCGCGGCGCTTCAGGTCGTCGATCAGCGCCATGCCGCGCGCGCCGGGCACGAAGTACGGCGAGATCAGCACGACCTCGCTGCGCGCGCCGCGCAACAGGCCCTCGACGTCGTCGCTGATCACCTCGTGCGCCGGCGCGGGCGCCTCCTCGGTGGCCGGCGCGCTGGCCTTGGTCGGCTTGTCGGCCAGCACGCGCGACGGCGCCCACACCAGCTTCAGCTGGTTGCGTGCCAGCTCGGTGCCGAGCGTCGACCGGGCGGCGTTCGCGACGATCGCCGGTGCCGAGGCCGCGGGTTCTCCGGCCAGCGCGCTCGCCGGGTGCTCGGGCGCTTCAGCCTGGCTCGCCGCTGGAGACACGGATGCGGGCGGCACATCGACCACCAGGCCGATCGGGTACGCCAGCGGGTCGTTCCAGAACCCGTCGAACACCGCCGACAGCGCCTTCACGGCCGGCCCGGCGACCAGCACGTCGATGTCGAGGAAGTTGCTCTGCGCGCTCTGCACGAAGTAGGCATCGCCCAGGTTGCGCCCACCGGTCGCGGCCAGCGCGTTGTCGGCGACGAACATCTTGTTGTGCATGCGGTGGTTGATGCGGGCCGCGTCGGTCAGCGACGCCATCACGCGGCTCAAGGTCGCCATGCGGCCCGACGGGAACGGGTTGTACAGCCGCACCTCGATGCGCGGGTGCTGCGTCAGCCGCAGCAGCGCATCGTCCTGGCCGGCGGTGTTCAGGTCGTCGATCAGCAGCCGCACGCGCACGCCGCGGTCAGCGGCCGCACGCACGCGCTGCATCAGCGCGCGCGACGATTCATCGCTGCGGATCAGGTAGTACTGCAGGTCCAGCGTCTTCTGCGCCCGGTCGGCGAGCGCGGTCAGCGCGGCGAACGCATCGTCGCCCGACGCCAGCACGCGGAAGCCCGAGATGTCCGGCGCCGGCGCGTTCGCCGCGACGAACTTGCCGAGCGCGGTGTTCTCCGGATCGGCCAGCGCCTGCACCGGCGCATGCGGCTGCGGTGGCGGCAGGCTGGCGCAGCCGCCCAGGCCGGTGAGGCAGAACAGCAGGCTGACGAAGGCGGTACGCAGCAATCGGTTCATTCAAGCGCCAGGGCAATCCGTGTGCCCTGGTCGATGGCTCGCTTCGCATCCAGCTCGCTCGCCTCGTCGGCGCCACCGATCAAGTCAGCGGTCACACCCGACGCACGCAGCGGTTCCAGCAGCTCGCGCAGCGGCAGCTGGCCGGCGCACAACACCACGGTGTCGCACTCGATCAGCTGGCCGTCGCGCCGCTCTTCGCCGTAGGTGACGAACAGGCCCTGCGGCGTGATGCGCTCGTAGTTGACGCCGCCGATCATCTCGACCTGCTTCATCTGCAAGGCCGCGCGGTGGATCCAGCCGGTCGTCTTGCCGAGCCCCTTGCCGAGCTTGCCGCTCTTGCGCTGCAGCAACACCACCTGCCGCGCCGCCGGCGCGGGCCGCGCCGGCACGACGCCGCCGCGCACCTCGGACGGATCGGCCACGCCCCACTCCGCCCGCCATTCGGCGAGGTCCATCGTCGGCGAGTGTCCCGGCGGCGTGACGAGGAACTCCGCCACGTCGAAGCCGATGCCGCCCGCGCCGATCACCGCCACCTTGTCGCCCACCGGCTTGCGCTGCAGCAGCACGTCGATGTAGCTGAGCACGTGCGGCAGCTCCTGGCCGGGGATCTTCGGGTCGCGCGGCGTCACACCGGTGGCGAGCAGCACGCGGTCGAAGTCGCCGGCCACCAGCAGCCCGGCGGTGGCCCGCGTGTTCAGGCGCAGCGTGACGCCGGCCGCCTGCAGCCGGTGGTTGAAGTAGCGCAGCGTCTCGGCGAACTCTTCCTTGCCCGGCACGCGCCGCGCGAGGTTGAACTGCCCGCCGATCTCGCTCGCCGAATCGAACAGCTCGACCGCATGGCCGCGCTCGGCCAATGTGCAGGCCGCCGCCAGCCCGGCCGGCCCGGCGCCGACCACCGCGACGCGGCGCCGCTGCCGCGCCGGCCGCTGCACCAGCACCGTCTCGCGCGCCGCGTGCGGGTTCACGAGGCAGGTCGCGAGCTGCGCCTTGAACGCATGGTCGAGGCAGGCCTGGTTGCAGGCGATGCAGGTGTTGATGGACTCCGGCTTCCCCGATGCCGCCTTGTTGACGAAGGCCGGGTCGGCCAGCAGCGGGCGCGCCAGGCTCACCATGTCGGCGCAGCCGTCGGCCAGCAGCTGCTCGGCCACCTCGGGCGTGTTGATGCGGTTGCTGGTGACCAGCGGGATCGTCAACCCGGCGGCGCGCAGCTCGCGGCGCATCGTCTGCGTGACCGATGCGAACGCGCCGCGCGGCACGCTGGTGGCGATGGTCGGCACGCGCGCCTCGTGCCAGCCGATGCCGGTGTTCAGGATCGTCGCGCCGGCCTGCGTCACCGCCTTCGCGAGCGCGACCACCTCGGGCCAGCTGCTGCCGTCGGGGATCAGGTCGATCATCGACAGCCGGTAGATCAGGATGAAATCGGGCCCGACCGCCTCGCGCACGCGGCGCACGATTTCCACCGGCAGCCGCATGCGGTTCTCGTACGAGCCGCCCCAGTCGTCGCGCCGCTGGTTGGTGTGCGTCACCAGGAACTGGTTGATCAGGTAGCCCTCGCTGCCCATGATCTCGACGCCGTCGTAGCCGGCCTCGCGCGCCAGCAGCGCACAGCGCACGAAGGCGCGGACCTGCCGCTCGATGCCGCGCACCGACAGCTCGCGCGGCATGAACGGCGAGATCGGCGACTGGATGCGCGACGGCGCGACGCAGAACGGGTGGTAGCCGTAGCGCCCGGTGTGCAGGATCTGCAGCGCGATGCGCCCGCCCTCGGCATGCACCGCGCCGGTCACCTCGCGGTGGCGGCGTGCCGCCCCGCTGCTGGCCAGCATGCCGGCGAACGGCTTGGTCCAGCCGGCGATGTTCGGCGCGAAGCCGCCGGTCACCATCAGCCCGACGCCGCCGCGTGCACGCTCGGCGAAGAACGCGGCCATCGCCGGGAAGTGCTTGCGGCCGTCCTCCAGGCCGGTGTGCATGCTGCCCATCAGCACGCGGTTGCGCAGCGTGACGAAGCCGAGGTCGAGCGGGTCGAGCAGGTGGGGATACGGTGCAGGATAGGGGGTCATCGGGAGGGCACGAAGCGGTCGGCCCATGCTATCTTTCCGCGCTCTGGGCCGGGTCAGGGCTTGGCCGCATAGACGCGCCGGGTTGCATCGGGTCAGAGGGGAGGCACGATGTCCCGTTCGCCCGCCGGCAATGCAATGCGCAGTGCGCGGGGTGCCGTTGCGGCGCTCGCATGGGGCACCGCCTGCGCCGGTGCGATGGCCGCCGACCTGGCGCCTCCTGCCGCTGCCGCCTCCGCACCGGCCACCGACTGGCACTACCGCGTCGTCCCCGGCGACACCCTCTACAGCATCGCCAACAGCTACCTCGCCCCCGGCAGCGGCTGGCACCGGCTGCAGCGCCTGAACCGCGTCGCCGACCCGAAGCGGCTCGAGCCGGGCCGCCAGCTGCGCCTGCCGGTGGCCTGGCTGCGCGCCGAGGCGACGGTCGCGAGCGTCGCCTTCCTGTCGGGCGGCGCCCAGCGCGAGCGCGCCGGCCAACGCATCGCGCTGGTGGTCGGCGACACGCTGCAGCCGGGCGACCTGCTGCGCACCGAGGCCGAMGCGAACCTGACGCTGCGCCTGGCCGACTCGACCCGCGTGCTGGTCTCCGGCGGCTCGCAGCTGCGCATGGATTCGCTGCTGGTGTTCGGCCACAGCGGCGTCACGCGCTCGCAGCTCTCGCTCGAGCAGGGCGAGGCGGAGTCGCGCGTCAACCCGCAACGCACGCCCGGCTCGGCCTACGACATCCGCACGCCGGTGCTGACGCTGGGCGTGCGCGGCACCGAGTTCCGCGTGCGCACCGCCGCCGGCAGCACGGCGGCCGAAGTCACCGAAGGGCGCGTCGCGGCCAGCGTCGGCCGCAAGCCGGTGGCGACCATCGGCGACGGCTTCGGCATGGTGGCCGGTGGGGCCGGCGCCTCGCCGGTGCGGCCGCTGCCGCCGGCACCAGGCCTGTCGACGCTGCCGACGCGCTATGAGCGCGTGCCACTGCGCTTCTCGTGGCCGGCGCCGCCTGGCGCCGCCGGCTACCGCGCGCAGGTCTTCGCCGACGAAGCGCTGAACCAGCGCCTGCTCGACGGCGAGTTCACCGAACCCGCCGCGCAATGGGCCGACCTGCCCGATGGCCGCTACCTGCTGCAGGTGCGCGCCCGCGACCCGCAGGGGCTGGAAGGCCGCAGCGGGCAGCTGGCGTTCACGCTGAAGGCGCGCCCGGAGCCGCCGTTCACGACCCAGCCGCGCGACGAGGGGCATGCCTACGGCGAGCGGGTCGAGTTCAACTGGACGAAGGCCGCTGCCGCGCAGCGCTACCACCTGCAGGTGGCCGACGACGCGCGCTTCGAGACCGTCCGCATCGACCGCCGCGACGTGGGCAGCGAACGCCTCGCCCTTGCGCTGCCGCCCGGCCGCTACCACTGGCGCATCGCGAGCATCGCGGCCGGCGACGACCACGGCCCGTTCAGCGATGCCAGCAGCTTCGAACTGCGCGAGACGCCGCCGCCGGTGGCGCTCGAGGCGCCGCGCGACGAGGGCGAGCGCCTGGTGTTCCGCTGGCGGGCCCGCAGCAGCGACGACACCTACGACGTGCAGGTCGCGACCGATCCCGCATTCACGCAGCTGGTGCTGGAGCGGCGCGAGAACCTGCCCGAGCTGGTGCTGCCGCGGCCGGCGCCGGGCCGCTACTACCTGCGCGTGCGCACGCAGCAGGCCGACGGCTTCACCGGCGCGTGGGGCGCGACCCAGCAGTTCGACGTGCCGCGCAGCCTGTGGTGGTGGCTGCTGCCGGGCGCCGCCGTGCTGCTGTTGCTGTGAGGGCCGCGCGATGACCTGGACCGCGCCGACCGGCCGACGCGCGGTGGCCCTCGCGCTGGCGGCGAGCCTGCTGCTCGCCGCGCTGATCGCCGCCACCGGCGTGCTGGCGGCCGCGCAGACCGCCTGGCACGACCTGCAGGCG
>NZ_JBFUFQ010000280.1:0-6649 GCF_056403355.1 Rhizobacter sp. P2_H3
CCCGCCCCCACCGCCCCGGCCACCGCCACTCAGCGCGACGCCGTCCGCCTCGCCGACCAGGCCAGCTTCGGCCCGAGCGAGGCCCTCGTCACCGACATCAAGTCCAAGGGCGCCGCCGCCTGGATCACCGCGCAGATGGCGCTCAACAGCTCGCGCTACACCAGCGGCAAGACCGGCGAGATCCACCAGAACACCAGCGCCACCGACTTCTGCGAGCTGCCGGCCCACGTCAACGAGCCCGACTGCTGGCGCGACTGGTTCTCGACCGAGCCGCTGCTGTGGGATTTCTACCGCAACGCGGTGAAGCAGCCCGACCAGCTGCGCCAGCGCGTCGCGTTCGCGCTGCAGCAGGTCGTCGTCGTCAACAGCCTCGAGGTCAGCGGCAACTACGGCTTCCGCGTCTACTACAACAACCTGCTCGACAACGCGTTCGGCAACTACCGCGACGTGCTCAAGAAGGTGACGCTGTCGCCGGTGATGGGCGACTTCCTGAACAACGCGAACAACGACAAGGCCGCGCCGAACGAGAACTACGCGCGCGAGCTGCTGCAGCTGTTCTCGATCGGCACCTGCGAGCTGAACACCGACGGTTCGCTGAAGACCGGCAAGTGCGTGCCGACCTACAGCAACGACACCGTGCGCGCCTATGCCTTCGCGCTGACCGGCTGGACCTACCCGGCCGGCGGCGCCACCTCGTACGGCTGCTACCCGACCGGCATGAACTGCCGCTACTACGGCGGCGACATGATCGCGGTCGACAAGTTCCACGACACCACCGCGCGCGACCTGCTGGGCGGCGCCCAGCTCGCGGCCGGCACCAAGGCCCCGGCCGCGCTCGAGACCGTGCTCGACAGCCTGATGGCACATCCCAACACCGCGCCCTTCATCGGCAAGCAGCTGATCCAGCAGCTTGTCACCAGCAACCCGACGCCGCAGTACGTGGCCCGCGTGTCGGCCGCGTTCAGCAGCGGCAAGTACACGTACTTCGACAAGAGCTGGGGCAGCGGCAGGAACGGCGACCTGGCCGCCACCGTCGCGGCCGTGCTGCTCGACAGCGAGGCGCGTGCCGAGACCGCCACGCGCAACAGCGGCAAGCTGCGCGAGCCCACGCTGATGTTCACCGGCACGCTGCGCGCGCTGAACGGCAACACCGACGGCGACTCGCTGAGCTGGTGGTGGGGCGACAGCCTGCGCCAGCACGTGTTCCGCCCGCCCTCGGTCTTCAACTACTACCCGCCCGACTACCCGGTGCCCGGCACCACGCTGGTCGGCCCGGCCTTCGGCATCCACAACGCCAACTCGGCGCTGGAGCGGCTCAACTTCCTGACCTACCTGTTCGACTGGGGCGGCACCAAGCCGGCCGACAGCGGTGCACCGAACCCGGTGGGCACGCTGGTGGACCTCTCGGCCTTCACCGCCGACGCGACCGATGCCGCCAAGCTGGTCGACCGGCTGTCGATGCTGGCGATCGGCCAGGCGCTGCCGGCCGGGCCGCGCACCGACGTGATCGCCGCGGTGTCGGTCTCGGGCTCCAGCACCGACGCGCAGAAGCTCAACCGCGTGAAGATGGCCGCCTACCTCGTGTTCGGCTCGCCCAATTACCAAGTGCAGCGCTGAGGAGCCCGACATGACACACCCCACCCACGCTCCCGCTTCGATGGACCGCCGCCGCTGGCTGCTCGGCTCCGGCGCCACGCTGGCCGGCGCGCTCGGCACCGGCACGCTGTCCAACCTGCTGCTCGGCGCCCGCCCGGCGTACGCGGCCGACTACAAGGCGCTGGTCTGCCTCTTCATGTACGGCGGCAACGACGGCTTCAACACCATCGTGCCGACCGACACCCGCTACGACCAGTACGCGGCCGTGCGCAAGGGCCTCGCGATCCCGAAGGCCAACCTCGTGAACCTGGCCGGCATCAACTACGGGCTGCACCCGTCGCTCGCGGCGCTGTCCACCGCCTGGGCCGACGGCAAGCTCGCGCCGGTGCTGAACCTCGGCACGCTGAACTCGCCGCTCACGAAGGACCAGTACCGTGCCGCCGCTGCCAGCTCCGACCTGCTGCCCGACAACCTGTTCTCGCACTCCGACCAGCAGATCCTGTGGGAGACCGGCACCTCCGACTCGCTGACCCGCACCGGCTGGGGCGGCCGGGCGTCCGAGGCGCTGGGCACCGCGAACCCGGTGATCTCGGTCGCCGGCTCGACGCGCTTCGGCCTGTCGTCGGCCCAGACCCCGCTGGTGCTGCCCGACCCGGGCGCCACGTTCGGCGCCTACAACCTGCAGCCGAAGGACCTGACCAACAACGCGTCGAACACGGCGCGCAAGAAGGCGATCGATGCGCTGTACGCGCAGGCGCAGGATGCCGCGCTCGCCGATGCCTATGCGGCGGCGCAGCGCAACGCCTTCGCCGTGTCGGACCGGCTCGCCGCGACCGTGGCGGTGACGCCCGGCGGCACCGGCGCGCTGGCGGCGATCGACAGCGCGTTCGCGCCGCTGATCTCCGGCAGCACGCTGAAGACGGGGCTGGCCAAGCAGCTCTACCAGGTGGCCAAGCTGATCGCCGCCAACGGCACGGTGCAGGGCAACCGGCAGATCTTCTTCGCGTCGATCGACAGCTTCGACACGCATGCCAACCAGGTCACCGGCGGGCCGACCACCGGCGCCCACGCCGACCTGCTGAAGGAAGTCGGCGACGCGCTGGGCGCGTTCTACGCCGCGATGAAGAACCTCGGCATGGCGGATGCCGTGACGGCCTTCACGCAAAGCGACTTCGGCCGCACCTTCACGCCGAACAACAGCAACGGCACCGACCACGCCTGGGGCAGCAACCACCTGGTGGTGGGCGGCGCGGTGAAGGGCGGCACCAGCTACGGCAGCTTCCCGACGCTGACGCTGGGCGGGCCGGACGACGTCGGCAAGGACAGCTGGGAGCTGCAGGGCCGCTGGATCCCGACCACCTCGGTCGACCAGTACGCGGCCACGATGCTCGGCTGGTTCGGCGCCACCGACACGCAGCTCGCGACCGTGCTGCCGAACCTGAAGAACTTCGCGACGAAGAAGCTCGGCTTCCTGTAGCCGCTCTGTCGCGGATGGCTGCAGCCTGTCCGGCCGATCGGCCGGACCGTCGCCCGGCTGTCGCGCCGCCCCCGTGCCGCCGCTTACAGTGGCTGCATGGTCTCGACTCCCACCCCGCCCGCCGCCCCCGGCTTCACCGGCTCGATGCTGCCGGCCGCCCGCCGCGCCTTCAGCGCCTACGCCCGCTGGCTGGACAGCATCAGCTGGAAGCGCTTCATCCTGCTGTCGGTGCTGGCGCTGATCGCCGCCGGTATCCTGTCCGACCTGCCGCCGTTCAACCTGCGCTGGACCGACGACCGCGTCGTCGTGAAGGGCCCGAAGAAGCGCAAGGCGCCGGCGGTCACGGCACCCGCCGCACCGGCCACGCCCGCCAGCGCCGCGTCGGCCGAGCCGGCCAAGCGCGCCAACGTGACCATCGCCGGCAAGCCGTTCGAGGTCACGATCGACGACAAGGGCGTGCGCATCGGGCCGCTGGAGATCGATGACAAGGGCGTGCGTGCCGGCGGCGTGACGATCGACGATCGCGGCGTGCGCATCGGCCCGGCGGCGCCGGCCGCGTCGGCCGCCGCATCGGCCGCTGCCGGCATCACGATCTCGGTGCCGGCCATCGAGGTCAAGCTGCCGAAGAACGCCGACACCGAGGAGGTGCGTGCCGCGGTCGAGGAGGCCAAGGCCGACATCCAGCGGGCGATCGCCGATGCGCAGGAGGCCGCGGCCGACGCCCAGCGCGAGGCCGCCGACCGCGTGCTCGAGAAGATGGCGGCCGACGACGAGATGGACACCGTCACGATCAAGGGCTTCCGCCCCGGCGACCACCTGCCCGGCTTCACCTTCCTGCTGATCTTCATCTCGATGGTGATCAAGATCATGGCCGCCGGCCGCTTCAAGGCCGAGGCGCAGGCAGTGGTCGCCACCGAGATGGCCGAGTCCGAGGCGCTGAAGCGCCAGGTGATCGAGGCCCGCATGGCCGCGATGCAGGCGCAGGTCGAGCCGCACTTCCTGTTCAACACGCTGGCGAGCATCGACCACCTGATCGAGACCGACCCGCCGCGCGCCAGCAAGATGCAGAAGAACCTGATCGCGCTGCTGCGCGCCAGCATGCCGACGATGCGCGAGGCCAATGCGCAGGCCACGCGCGACCTGGGCCGCGAGCTCGCGGTGATCCGGCCCTACCTGGAGATCCTGAAGGTGCGGATGGAAGAGCGCCTGCAGACCGAGGTGCGCGTGAGCGACGGCCTGCTGTCGGCCGAGTTCCCGCCGATGATGCTGCAGAGCCTGGTCGAGAACGCGATCAAGCACGGGCTGGAACCGAAGGCCGAGGGCGGCGCGCTGACGGTGGCCGCCGAGATCGTGCACGGCAAGCTCGCGGTGTCGGTGGCCGACACCGGCCTCGGCTTCGGCAAGGCCGCGACCGCCGGCACCGGCATCGGCCTCGCGAACATCCGCGAACGCCTGCAGCTGCTGTACGGCAGCGCGGCCAGCCTGACCGTGTCCGAGAACCCCGGTGGCGGCACGCGGGTGACGATCACCGTGCCCTACCGCGCCAAGACCTCCGAAGGAGCCCCTGCATGAAACGCATCCTCAAGCTCTTCCTGTGCCTCGGCCTCAGCGCCCTCGTGATGGCCGGCCTCGCCGCGGCAGCGCTGATCCACAGCCTGCCGGCCGACGGCATCCACGTGAGCATCGACGGCGAGTCGTGGATGCTGCCGTCGCTGCAGGCCGGCCAGTGGCTGGTGATCACCGCCTGCCTGCTGGTGGCCGCGCTGGTGGTGGCGATCGTCGTGCCGTTCACGCTGATGGTGGGCCTGGGCGTGCCGCTGCTGTTCGCCGCGCTGGCCGTCGGCATCGCCGTCGCGGTGGCGCTGATCGCCGCCGGGCTGCTGCTGTCGCCGGTGCTGCTGGTGGCCGGGCTGCTGTGGCTGGTGTGGCGCGTGCTGGAGCGCAAGCCGAAGGCCCCGCAAGCCTCAGCTGAGGCTACGATCCAGGCATGAACATCCGAGCTGTGATTGCCGACGACGAGCGGCTGATGCGCGAGCAGCTTCGCGCGCGACTCGCCGAGGTGTGGCCCGAACTGGAGATCGTCGCCGAGGCGAAGAACGGGATCGAGGCGGTGGAGCTGACCACGCAGCACCGGCCCGACCTGGTCTTCCTCGACATCCGGATGCCGGGCATGACCGGTGTCGAGGCGGCGCGCCAGATCGGCCAGCTGGCGGCCGGCGACGATGATTGGGACGGCTGCGAGATCGTCTTCATCACCGCCTACGACCAGTATGCGGTCGAGGCCTTCGAGCAGGGCGTCGTCGATTACGTGCTGAAGCCGGCCGAGCGCGAGCGGCTCGCGCTGACGGTGGAGCGCATCCGCAAGCGGCTTGCGCAGCGCGCGGCGTCGAACGAGGCGCCGCCGGTGGCCGGCCCCGACATGCAGCAGCTGCTGCAGAAGCTCGCGCAGCAGCTGAACCCGGGCAGCGCGCCGCAGCGGCTGCGCTGGATCCAGGCGACGGTCGGGCAGAGCATCCAGATGATCCCGGTCGACGACGTGCTGTTCTTCATCTCCGACGAGAAGTACACGCGGGTGCAGACGGCGACGATCGAGGCGCTGATCCGCAAGCCGATCAAGGAGCTGCTGGACGAGCTGGACCCGAACCAGTTCTGGCAGATCCACCGCTCGACGCTCGTCAACACGCAGGCGATCTCGGGCGTGACGCGCGACCTGCGCGGGCGTCAGCTGGTGAGCGTCAAGGGGCACAACGAGAAGCTGGAGGTGTCGCGCAGCTTCACCGGCCTGTTCAAGGGGATGTAGCTGCCTTCAGCTGAGCAGCCTGACCAATGCATCCGGATGGATGCCCAGGCCGCCCAGCCCCGCGACGCCCATCAGCACGCCGAAGCCCATCGGCACCCAGGTGAGCCAGTACAGCCACCACAGCTGCGTCAGCGCGGTCACCGCCAGCAGCGCGATCGCGATGGCGAGCGCCGCGTCCGACAGGTCGAACTGGTCATCGCGGAAGTTCAGCGCGTCGTAGGTCTTCTGGTCCTGCTCGGCCTGGGCCTTGACCTCGAGCTTCTTCTTCGCCTGGTCGGCCGCGATCGCGGCGTAGCGGGCGATCTCGGTGTCGTAGGCCGCGGCCTGCGCGCCGCTGCGCTCGGCGCGTGCGAGCCGCAGCTGGGTCAGCGTCGCATCGGCCACCTCCTGCCGCACGTTGCGGGCCTGGTAGTAGGACCAATGGTCCAGCTTGTCGGCCTGCGCCTGCTGCATGGCCTGCACGATGTTGTCGTCCTTGACCTTGCAGATGCCCATGAAGGTCGCGAGGATCGCGACGCTCACCGCCACCACCGCATTCAGCCGCGCATTGCGCTTCGCCACGGAGGAGGCCTCCTGCAGCGACTCCACGGACTGCATCGGGTCCACGTCCATCAGGTCGTCTCCATCGGTTCGCCGCGGCGCATCGAGGCCGCCATCAGGAACTGCGCCGCCCAGTAGGTCGCGAGGATCAGCAGCGCTGCCAGCGGCAGCGGCGGCCCGAAGCGGTCGGTGGCCAGCAAGGCGTCGGAGACGACGAACAGCGCGGCGCCCACGGC
>NZ_JBFUFQ010000281.1:0-6625 GCF_056403355.1 Rhizobacter sp. P2_H3
ACGTAGCTGCCGTCGCCGACGCGCGCCACCACGTAGCCCTCGGCACGCAGCCGCTCCAGCGCCCACAGCACCGTGTTGCGCCCGACGCCGAGCGCCAGCGCGTGATCGCGCGACGGCGGCAGCCGCGCACCGGGCGCGAAGGTGCCCTGCTCGATCGCGCCGCGCAGCTGCAGGTAGACCTGCTGGCGCAACGTGGCGGCCGTTGAAGCAAGCGCCGAATTGGTTCCTCCGGGCATGGTCGATTGGTTCCTCGTGAAGCCTCTTCAGTGTCTACGATATGGAACCAATCCGGAACCCGACGGGAGCCTCTCATGAGCAACCAGACCATCAACAAGACCGACCGCTTCATCGCGCTGCACCGCGGCCCGCGCGCCTTCGTGATCGCCAATGCCTTCGATGCCGGCTCGGCGCGCGCGCTGGCCGGCATCGGCTTCGCGGCGCTCGCCACCTCCAGCGGCGCCGCCGCCGCGGTGATGGGCCGGCGCGACGGCCAGTTGACGCGCGACGAGGCCATCGCGCACGCCCAGGCCATCGTGCAGGCAGTCGACGTGCCGGTGTCGGCCGACCTGGAGAACGGGTTCGGCGCGACGCCGCAGGATGCCGCCGAGACGATCCGCCGCGCCGGCGAAATCGGCCTGGCCGGCGGCTCGATCGAGGATGCGAGCGGCGACGAGGCGAAGCCGCTGTACGACATCGGCCACGCCACCGAGCGCATCGCCGCCGCGGTGGAGGCGGCGCGCGCGCTGCCGCATGGCTTCGTGCTGACCGCCCGGTCGGAGAACTTCCTGCGCGGCAAGCCCGACCTCGACGACACGATCCGCCGCCTGCAGGCCTTCGAGCGCGCCGGCGCCGACGTGCTGTTCGCACCCGGCCTGCCCGACCTCGACGCGGTGCGCACCGTGTGCAGCGCGCTGACGAAGCCGCTGAACTTCATGGTCGGCATCAAGGGCAAGTCGTTCAGCGTCGCCGAGCTCGAAGCAGCCGGCGTGCGCCGCATCAGCCTCGCGACCTCGCTGTACCGCGCCGCGATGCGCGGGCTGCTGGACGCCGCGACCGAAGTGCGCGAGCGCGGCACCTTCGACTACCTGAACCGCCTGTGAGGACCTCGACGATGGCCACGCACGACTACCACGCCGAGGTGCACTGGACGCGCGCCGGCCAGCCCTTCACCGACAACCGCTACAGCCGCCGCCACGACTGGCACTTCGACGGCGGGGCGACGGTGCCGGGTTCGTCGTCGCCGCATTCGGTGCGCGTGCCGATGTCGGACCCGAGCGCGGTCGATCCCGAGGAAGCCCTCGTCGCGGCCCTCAGCAGCTGCCACATGCTGTGGTTCCTCGGCCTCGCCGCGAAGGCGGGCTGGGTGATCGACGACTACCGCGATGCGGCGGTCGGCATCATGGAACCGAATGCGCAGGGGCAGATGGCGGTCACCGTCGTCACGCTGCGGCCGGCCGTGCGCTATGGCGGCGAGCGCCGGCCCGATGCCGCCGAGCAGGCGCGGCTGCACCACGAGGCGCATGCCAACTGCTTCATCGCGAACTCGGTGAAGTCCGAGGTGCGCTGCGAACCCGTCACGATCGACTGAAAGAGCCTCGATGTACGCACCCCGTCATTTCGAAGAATCCCGCCCCGAGGTGCTGCACGAGCTGGTGCGCACGCACCCGCTCGGGCTGCTGGTCACGCAGGATGCCGGCGGCGAGCTGTCGGCGAACCCGGTGCCCTTCCTGCTGGAGCACGACGAGGCCGGCCGCGCGGTGCTGCGCGCCCACGTCGCGCGCGCCAACCCGGTGTGGCAGGCCGCGCGGCGCGATGTCGATTCGCTGGTCGTGTTCCAGGGGCCGCAGGCCTACATCTCGCCGGGCTGGTACGCGACGAAGGCGGAGCACGGCAAGGTGGTGCCGACCTGGAACTACGTGATGGTGCAGGCGCGCGGCAGGCTGCAGGTGCATGAAGACGCACCGTGGCTGCTGTCGCTGGTGACTCGGCTGACGCAGCGACACGAGGCTGCGCTGCCACGGCCCTGGGCGGTGGCCGATGCGCCGGCCGATTTCATCGACGGCATGCTGCGCGCGATCGTCGGCATCGAGATCCCGCTGCAGGCGCTGACGGGCAAGTGGAAGGTCAGCCAGAACCGCTCGAGCGCCGATCGCGAAGGCGTCGCGGCGGGGTTGCGTGACCAGGGCGGCGCTGACTCGGCCGGTGCGTCGGTCAATATGTCCAGGCTGGTGCAGCCCGGCGGCTGAAGACGCGGGAGGATACTCGCGCTGCGCCGTCGCCTCGTCTGCCACGCGCACCGCACGATGAAATCCTTGCTCGCCCTGATCCTGCTGACCGCCGTCTTCAGTGCACGTGCCGCGCCACCGGTGCCCGACACGATCGCGCAACGCCTGCAGGCCTGCACCGGCTGCCACGGCAAGGAAGGCCGCGCCGCGCGCGACGGCTACTACCCGCGCATCGCCGGCAAGCCGGCCGACTACCTCTACCACCAGCTGCAGGGCTTTCGCGACGGCCGCCGCCAGTACGCGCTGATGACCGGCCTGCTCGATCCGCTGAGCGATGCCTACCTGCGCGAGATCGCCGCGTACTTCTCGTCGCTCGACCTGCCGTACTCGCCGCCGGCGCCCGGGCCTRCGCTGCCGGCCGCGCTCGCGCAGCGCGGCGAGGCGCTGGTGCGCAACGGCGATGCCGCGCGCAAGCTGCCGGCCTGCACGCAGTGCCATGGCGCCACGCTGACCGGCGTCGCCCCGGCGATTCCCGGCCTGCTCGGGCTGCCGCGCGACTACCTGGTCGCGCAGCTCGGCGCCTGGCGCACCGGCACGCGCCGCGCGCTGGCGCCCGACTGCATGGCGCAGGTGGCGCAGGCGCTGGCGGCCGACGAGGTCAGCGTGGTCGCGCAGTGGCTGGCGGTGCAGCGGGTGCCCGAGCCGGCGCATCCGGCTGCGACGCTGCCCGCCGCGTTGCCGATCACCTGCGGTGGCGTTCCCGACGTGACGAAGGTGTCGCCATGAAGCGCGCGCTGATCGTGATCGCGCTGTTGATCGCCGCCGCGGCAGGGGTGGGGGTGGCGCTGGTGATGGCGCTGAACTTCCGCGACGAGTCGCCGCTGGTCGCCGATGCCGCGCCCTTCACCCCGCAGCAGGTGGCGCGCGGCGAATACCTGGCCCGCGCCGGCAATTGCGCCGGCTGCCACACCGAGCGCGGCGGCGTGCCGTATGCCGGCGGCCGCGGCATCGCGACGCCGTTCGGCACGGTGTTCGCCCCGAACCTCACGCCGCACCCGCAGCACGGCCTCGGCGGCTGGACCGCGGCGCTGTTCTGGCGCGCGATGCACAACGGCCGCTCGGCCGACGGCCGGCTGCTGTACCCGGCCTTCCCGTACACCGAACTGACCCGCGTCACGCGCGAGGATTCGGATGCGCTGTTCGCATACCTGCGCAGCCTGCCGCCCACCGACAAACCGAACCGGCCGCATGCGCTGGGGTTTCCCTACAACACGCAGGCGGCGCTGGCGGTGTGGCGTGCCGCGTTCTTCCGGCCCGGCTCGATGCCGCACGACGGCACGCACTCGGCGGCCTGGAGCCGCGGTGCCTACCTCGTCGAGGGGCTGGGCCATTGCAACGCCTGCCATACGAGCCGCAATGCGCTCGGTGCGAGCTCGGGCATCGCGCTCGGCGGCGGGCTGATCCCGATCCAGAACTGGTACGCGCCGTCGCTCAGCGATGCGCGCGAGGCCGGCGTGGGCGAGTGGGAACTGCCGAAGATCGTCGCGCTGCTGCGCAGCGGCGTCGCCGATGCGTCGCGCGGCGGCAGCGTCACCGGGCCGATGGCCGAGGTCGTGACCGGCAGCCTGCAGCACCTGAGCGCCGACGACCTGCTCGCGATGGCGACCTACCTGAAGGCCCTGTCGCGGCAGGAGGTGAAGAACCCGCCCGCCCCGGCGGCGGTGATGGCGCAAGGCGGCCAGCTGTACAAGCAGCACTGCGTCGACTGCCATGGCGAGGACGGGGAAGGCGCGCCGCCCGCCTATCCGCCGCTGGCCGGCAACCGTGCGGTGACGATGGATTCGCCGGCGAACCTGGTGCACATCGTGCTGGAAGGCGGCTTCGCGCCGTCGACGCCGGCGAACCCGCGGCCCTACGGCATGCCGCCGTTCGCGACCGTGCTCAGCGATGCCGAGCTGGCCAGCGTGCTGAGCTACGTGCGCGGCTCCTGGGGCAATGGGGGAGCGGAAGTCTCGCCGCTCGATGTCGCGCGGCTCAGGAAATGAGGGCGCTGACCTGAACCGCGGCCAGCAGGCCCAGCCCGAGCGCCAGCATCCAGCCCTTGATCTCGCCGCGCCGCTGCCACGGTTTCAAGCGGTGCGGCCGGCTCAGCATCGCGAGCACGACCGATGCGCAGCCCGACAGCACGAACAGCACCGCCATCGCGAGGCTCAGGCCGCTGTCGCCGCGCTGCTCGGCCATGTGCATCACGACGGCCCCCATCAATGCGCCTGCCCCCATCGCCATCAGCGAATCGCGCGAGCTGGCAACGGAGGAAGGGGACGGACCGGTCGACTGCGGCATGGGAGGCTCTCTGGAAGAAGCCACCATTGTCGGCAGGCCACCGCTGCGGCAGTCCACGCAATACGTGGCGGATCCCACGCCAGTCCCTGGGTTCGCACCCGCGATTGACGCCCCTTCCGGCCCCGGATAGGCTCGCGCACCGCGAACGATTTCACAGATTGCAGGGGAGCACCGCATGCCATTCCGCCGTTGCCGTCCGATCGCCGTCGCTTCCGGGCTGCTGCTCGCCGCCACCGGTGCGCAAGCCGCCGACGCGACCGACTACCTGAACCAGAAGCTGTGGGTGCAGATCGGCGCGTTCCGCCCGTCGATCAGCTCGCACATCCAGGTCGACCGCTCGAACAGCGGCACCACCGGCACCGACCTGCACCTCGAGGACGAGCTGGGCCTGCCCGAGCACAAGACGCTAGGCACGCTGCTGGTCGGTGCGCGCTTCGGCGACCGCTGGCGTGCCGAGTTCGAGTACTTCTCGCTGAAGCGCAGTGCTGACAAGACGCTGCTCGAGACCGAGATCGTCGTTGACGACACCACCTTCCCGGTGTCGGCCTCGGTCGACAGCGAGTTCGACTCGAAGGTCGCGCGGGCGAGCGTCGGCTACTCGTTCTACAAGACCGACGAGGCCGAGGCCGGTGCCGTGGCCGGGCTGCACGTCACGCGCTTCAAGTTCATCGTCGAGGGCCTGGGCCAGGTCGACGGCGGCACCGTCGCGGTCCGCCGCGAGGAGGCCGCGCACACCGTGCCGCTGCCGACGGTCGGCGCCTACGGCACCTGGTCGTTCGCGCCGAGCTGGCTGGCCTCGGGCCGCGCCGATGCGTTCGCGATCAACTACAAGGGCCACAAGGGCCGGCTGCTGAACTTCCAGGCCAACCTGCAGTACCGCTTCACCGGCAACTTCGCGCTCGGCGCCGGCTACCGCTACGACCAGTACAAGCTCACCGAGACGCGCCGCGACCCGCGCGGCGAGGTGCGCTACACCTTCCAGGGGCCGCAGGTCTTCATCGACGCCGGCTTCTGATCGCGCAGCGCCTGCGCCTGGCCATGGAGACTGCCGCCTCGCCCGCCCCCGATCCCGCCGTCTTCCTGCACCTGCGGATCGTGCTCAGCATGGTGGTGAGCCTGAGCATCGCGCGGCTGCTGTCGGGGCTGGCGGTGTTCGTGCAGCATCCGGGCCGGCAGAAGGCGTACTGGGTGCACCTGCTGTGGACGGCCTCGACCTTGTTGCTGCTGGTGCACTTCTGGTGGTGGGAGTTCCGGCTCGCGCAATTGCCGGTGTGGCGCTTCGAGCTCTATGCCTTCGTGCTGTTCTACGCGGGGTTGAACTACCTGCTGTGCGCGGTGCTGTTCCCGATCGACCTCGATGAATACGACGGCTGGCGCGACTATTTCCTGTCGCGCCGCCGCTGGTTCTTCGCGCTGCTGGCGCTGAGCTTCGTGGTCGACCTGGGCGACACCTGGATCAAGGGCAGCGCGCTGCTGCCCAAGCTCGGGCTCGAGTACCCGCTGCGGGCCGGCGTCTACGTGCTGCTGTGCGGCGCCGCGGCGCTCATCCGACACCCGGTGTTCCACGGCGCGTTCGCGGTCGGCAACCTGCTGTACCAGGTGTCGTTCATCGTGCGGCTGTATGACGTGATCGAGTGACGAACCGGGGCCCGGAAGTCAGGGATCCGTCGCGAAATCCCGGTCATTTCTGCGCGACACTCCTTCCTCGCCGGGCGTGACCCGGTTCCGCGCACCAGACCACGGCTCCACAAGACCTCGCGGTGCGCTTCACGGGAGGATCCCATGCCGCACAGCCATTCCATCGCCGTCGCTCCATTGCCGAACCACGTCCCCGCCCCGCGCTGACCTGCTGGCGGCTGGCACCGATGTCGTCCTTCAAGAACCTGCCGCTGAGCTGGGCGCTGTCGCGCCAATGGCACCAGGCGCCGTTGCCGTGGCTGGCCTGGGCGCTGGGCGGCGTCGCGGCTCTCGCCGCGGTGGCCGCGGCAGGCGCCTGGGTGCATCTCCAGCAGCGCGAGCTGGCGGCAGCCCGGCGCGATCTCGCCACGCTCCAGGCC
>NZ_JBFUFQ010000282.1:0-6599 GCF_056403355.1 Rhizobacter sp. P2_H3
GGCAGGGCCCGCGCGACCGCGGCGTCGTACAGCGCGCGAAGAAATCCCCGGGGATCGGTGTGCGGCGAGGGTGCAGTCATGGCCCAATTATCGGATGGCCATCGACATGCAGGCGGTGCTCGACCGCATCCACGACGAAGCGCAACCGCTGCTCGAACAGGGCGAGGTGGCGCGCTACATCCCCGAACTCGCCAAGGTGCCGAAGCAGCGCTTCGGCATGGCGGTCAGCATGCTCGACGGGCGGCTCTACACCGTCGGCGATGCGAGCGAGGCGTTCTCGATCCAGTCGGTCTCGAAGCTGTTCTCGCTGACGCTCGCATTCCAGCTGGTCGGCGACGCGCTGTGGGAGCGGGTCGGCCGCGAACCGTCGGGCACCGCGTTCAACTCGCTGGTGCAGCTGGAGACCGAGCAGGGCAAGCCGCGCAACCCGTTCCTGAACGCCGGTGCGCTGGTCGTCACCGACGTGCTGAGCACCCGCTTCGTGCAGCCCGAGATGGCGCTGGTGGAGTTCGTGCGGCGCCTGTCGGGCAACGCGGCGCTGCAGTACGACGACGCGGTCGCGCGCTCGGAGCTGGCCACCGCCTCGCGCAACCGGGCGATGGGGCATTTCATGCACAGCTTCGGCAACCTGAAGAACCCGGTCGACGCGGTGATCGAGGCCTACTGCCGGCATTGCGCGATCCGCATGAACTGCGTCGACCTGGCGCGCGCGGTGGGCTTTCTCGCGAACGGCGGCGTGAGCCCGGTCAACGGCGAGCAGGTGCTGGACGCGAGTTCGGCGAAGCGGCTGTCGGCGCTGATGCTGACCTGCGGCACCTACGACGCGGCGGGCGATTTCGCGTACCGCGTCGGCATCCCGGCCAAGAGCGGTGTCGGCGGCGGCATCGTCGCGCACATCCCGCGCACGCTGGGCGTGTGCGTCTGGTCGCCGGGGCTGGAGCACACCGGGAACTCGCTCGCGGGCAGCTTTGCGCTGGAGCGGTTCACGTCGCTGATCGGGCAATCGCTGTTCTGAGGCGTCACCGGCTCAAGGCCCTCAGGCGCTCCATCGCGAGTCCTGCACGCTCCGGCTCCGCCATCAAGCCCGGCAACACGTTCGCAAAATCCGGATTCATCAGCAACGCAGTGAAGGCTGAGGCCACGGCTTGTCGCAGGTCTGCCGGGGCCGTGGCCATTTCGTCGACCAGTTCCTCTCGCCCATCGACGATGTTCAGCACGTCCTCCAGGTCGTGGCTGCTCATGAAGTCTCCTCCGCCGCGACTGGCGAACGCTTCCAGCTTGGTGGCCACGAAAGCCACGGCGCTCACCAGCCGAATCGTGATGCCTTCGCCCAACGCCACGGGCACGGCGGTCTGTACGGCATACGGATACCAGCGGTTGGAGAAACCCAGCACCTCGGGCTGCACGGGCATCAGGTCGAAGAGCAGCCCTGACGCCTTGTGCACCCAACGGCAAATCACATCGCTGCTGGCGTCTCGCGCGAATCCGCGCTGCGCCACCTGTTCCTCGATGCGATAAAACGTGGATCGGCTGGCGTTCACCACGGCGTCCACGTCGCGGGTCGCACGCACGCTGTCGGCCAGGGGATCGGTCACCAGCAGACCGGCCACGGCACCACCGACGAACACCACCTGCTCGCGCAGTTCGCCCAGCGCTTCGGCGATACGGCGCAAATGAGGAAGATTGGGGTCATCGGCTCGCATCGACCTCTCCCGAATCGAACCGCATCAGTTCGGCTTCCATCAGTTCGGCGGCCAGCGAGCGCTCGCGTGCACGCCCGGTGCGCAGGGCATCCAGCAGGGCGAGCAGGCGATGCAAGGCCGGGTCGGCCAGGGCGGCCTGCGGTGCTGTTCGATAGAGAGGCGACAACGTGGGGCCTTTGGCGCGGCCGGTGGGGTGGGCCCAGACCGGGGCCTCGCTCTGGGCAGCCGTCAGCATGCTGGCCAATGGTTCGACACCGAAAGCCGTCGGCACGCCGCGCTTGACCGGCCCGGGTGTGGCCGGCCAGATGTAGCGCACGCCATGCAGCACGAACTCCAGCAGGCTGGGTCGCACCGGCGACCACTCGCCGCGCGCGGGCGCCACCGCCAAGCCGGACGCCACGGCGCGCTTCACGCTCGCATGCGTCTCCGAGGCGCTCATGGCCAGCGCCTCGCCAAGCGCGGCATAGGTCCAACGCTGCGGCGGGTGCGCCGCCGCCTTCAACAGCACCAGCAGGTCTTGCGGTTTGAGTTCCATCGTACGGCCATATTCGCTATTCGCGAATTGCGAATATCGCCGATGGGGCCGTGTCCTGGCAAGCCCTGGCTGCTGCCGTCCATGCGGCAGCCCGCAGCGGATTCAACCCGTGTTGCGCAACCCCGCCGCCACCCCGTTGATCGAGATGTGGATCCCGCGCTGCACCCGCTCGTTCGCCGGATCGCCCTCGCGGCGCTGCCGGTAGCGCCGCATCAGCTCGACCTGCAGGTGGTTCAGCGGGTCGAGGTACGGGAAGCGGTGCTCGATCGAGCGCGCGAGCGACGGGTTCGACGCGAGCCGCTGCTTCTCGCCGGTGATCAGCGACACCGCGTCGCTGGTGCGCTGCCATTCGGCCTGGATCAGCCCGAAGATCTTGCGGCCCAGCTTCCGGTCCTCGACCAGGTCCACGTAGCGCTCCGCGATCCCCAGGTCGCTCTTGGCCAGCACCATGTCCAGGTTCGACAGCAGCGTGCGGAAGAACGGCCACTGCTTGTGCATGCGCTGCAGCAGCACGAGCCGCTCCTTGCGCTGCGCCGGCAGCTTGCCGAGGAAGTGCTCGATCGCCGAGCCGAAGCCGCACCAGCCCGGCAGCGCGACGCGGCACTGGCCCCAGCTGAAGCTCCACGGGATCGCGCGCAGGTCCTCGATCGCCCGCGTGGCCTTGCGCGAGGCCGGGCGCGAGCCGATGTTCAGCTCGGCGATCTCGCGGATCGGCGTGGCCGAGAAGAAGTAGTCGGTGAAGCCCGGGGTCTCGTAGACCAGCTTGCGGTAGGCCGCCATGCTGGCCTCGCTGATCGCCGCGGCCGCGTCGAGGAAACTCTTCGGCGCGCTCTTGGTCGGGTGCAGCAGCGTGGCCTCGAGCGTCGCGGCCACCAGCGTCTCGAGGTTGCGCAGGCCGATCTCCGGGTGCGCGTACTTCGACGAGATCACCTCGCCCTGTTCGGTCAGCCGGATCTGCCCGTTCACCGTGCCCGGCGGCTGCGCAAGGATCGCCTGGTAGCTCGGGCCGCCGCCGCGCCCGACCGTGCCGCCGCGGCCGTGGAACAGGCGCAGCGTGATGCCGTGCGCGCCGCGCAGGCCGTCGAACAGCGCCACCAGCGCGATCTCGGCACGGTACAGCTCCCAGTTGCTCGTGAACGAGCCGCCGTCCTTGTTGCTGTCGCTGTAGCCGAGCATCACGTCCTGCTCGCGGCCGGAGCGCTTGATCATCCCGGCCACGCCCGGCAGCGCGTAGTAGTCGCGCATGATCGGCTCGGCATTGCGCAGGTCGCCGATCGTCTCGAACAGCGGCGAGACGATCAGCTGGCACACGGCGCCATCGTCCAGCGTGCCGTGCAGCAGGCCGGTCTCCTTCTGCAGCAGCAGCACCTCCAGCAGGTCGCTCACGTCCTCGGTGTGCGAGATGATGTAGTGGCGCAGCGCCTCGCGGCCGTAGCGGTCGAGCATCTGCAGCGCCGCCTCGAAGATCGCCAGCTCGCCCACCGCGTGCTCCGAGTACGCCGCGCCGTGCACGCGCAGCGGCCGCGCGTCGTTCAGCATGCGCAGCAGCAGCGTGCGGCGCGCCGGCTCGTCGAGCGAGGAGTAATCGGCCTCGATCTTCGCGGTCTTCAGCAGCTCGGCGACCACCGCCTCGTGCTTGTCCGAGCTCTGGCGCAGGTCGACGGTGGCCAGGTGGAAGCCGAACACCTGCACCGCGCGCATCAGCGGGCGCAGGCGCGGCGCGATCAGCGCATCGGCATGGTGCGAGCGCAGCGAGGTCTCGATCACCTTCAGGTCGGCGAGGAAGTCGTCGCTGCGGCGGTACGGATCCTGCGGCGCCACCGCGTGGCGCAGCGCCTCGGTGCCGGTGAAGGCCTGCAGCGTCGCGGCGAGCCGCGCGTACATGCCGATCAGCGCGCGGCGGTAGGGCTCGTCCTCGCGGTGCGCGTTGTGGTCGGGCGAGCGCTCGGCCAGCGCCTGCATCTCGGCCGTCACCGGCGCGAGCGTGGCCGAGATCGACAGCTCGGCCCCCAGCTCGTGCACCTCGGTCAGGTAGAAGCGCAGCACCGTCTCGCTCTGCCGGCGCAGCGCCATCTGCAGCGTCTCGGCGCTGACGTTCGGGTTGCCGTCGCGGTCGCCGCCGATCCAGTTGCCCATGCGGAAGAACGGCGCGATCGGGTGGCCCGGCAGCGCCTCCTCGATCTCCTGGTACAGCTTCGGTATCTGGCGCAGGAAGGTCGCCTGGTAGTAGCTGAGCGCGTTCTCGATCTCGTCGGCCACCGTCAGCTTGGTGTAGCGCAGCATGCGCGTCTGCCACAGCTGCGTGACGCGGGCGCGCAGCAGCGCCTCGTTGCCGGCCAGCGCGCGTGCGCCGTGCAGTTCGTCGCGCTGGCCCACCAGCTCGGCGATGGCCCGCTCGGCGTCGAGGATGCTCTTGCGCTGCACCTCGGTGGGGTGCGCCGTCAGCACCGGCGAGATGAAGGCGCGCTGCAGCACGCCGGCGATGTCGGCTGCGCGCACGTCGGCCTCGGCCAGGCGCTCGAAGCTCATCGCGAGCGAGCCCTCCTGCAGGTGGCCCTGGCGCTCGTGGTGCTCGCGCCGGCGCACGTGGTGGCGGTCCTCGGCGATGTTGGCCAGGTGCGAGAAGTAGCTGAAGGCGCGGATCACGCTGACCGTCTGGTCGCCGCTCAGGCTCTTGAGCAGCCGGTCGAAGGTCTTGCCGGCCTGTGCGTCGCGCTTCAGGCGGTACGCCACCGACAGCTGGCGGATGCGCTCGATCAGGTCGAACGCGCCCTGGCCCTCCTGCTCGCGGATCACGTCGCCGAGGATGCGGCCGAGCAGGCGGATGTCGTCGACCAGCGGGCGGTTCTTGTCGGCGGCCTCGGCCGCGCTGCTGCGTGTGCTGCTCTTGCGTGGGACGGGGGACTTGGGGGCAGGTGTGGCGCGTGGCATCTTTGTCCTCAGGGCCTCGTCGAGGCTGTAACTTGGTTACGAACCGCGATGGTAGCAGCGCGCTGATAGCATTTGTCGATGTCCTCTCTGCCCGAACCCCTCGTCATCGCCACCCGCGAAAGCCGCCTTGCCCTGTGGCAGGCCGAACACGTGCGCGATCTGCTGCAACAACGTTTCGGCCTGCGCGTCGAACTGCTGGGCATGACGACCCGCGGCGACCAGATCCTCGACCGCACGCTGTCGAAGGTCGGCGGCAAGGGCCTGTTCGTCAAGGAGCTGGAAGCCGCGCTCGAAGACGGGCGCGCGCACCTCGCGGTGCATTCGCTGAAAGACGTGCCGATGGAACTGCCGGAGGGCTTCGAGCTGGCCGCGGTGCTGGAGCGCGAGGATCCGCGCGACGCCTTCGTCTCGAACCACCATGCGACGCTCGACGCGTTGCCGCAGGGCGCGTGCGTCGGCACCTCCAGCCTGCGCCGCGTCGCGCAGGTGCTGGCGCGGCGGCCCGACCTGCGCATCGAGCCGCTGCGCGGCAACCTCGACACCCGGCTGCGCAAGCTCGACGACGGCCAGTACGACGCGATCGTGCTGGCCGCGGCCGGGCTGAAGCGGCTGGGCCTCGCGCAGCGCATCCGCGCGCTGTTCGCGGTCGACGAGATGATCCCGGCGGCCGGGCAGGGGGCACTGGGCATCGAGATCCGCAGCGACCAGCCGGCGCTGCGCGATGCGCTGGCGCAGCTGGCCGACCGGCCCACGTGGTGGGTCGCCGAGGCGGAGCGCGCGGTGTCGCGCTCGCTGGGCGGCAGCTGCAGCATGCCGCTGGCTGCGCATGCGGTGTGGGACGGCGCGACGCTGCGCCTCACCGCGGCGCTCGGCCATGTCGACGACCCGACGCGCCCGCTGCTGCACACGACCTCGGCGGCTGTCGTCGCCGACGCTCGCGCCGCCCGCAGCCTGGGCGAACTGGCCGCGGCGCAACTGAGGTCCGCGGGTGCCGATGCCTACCTCGGGGGCAGCTGACGTCGCTGCGTCGCTGCGGGTGCTGGTCACGCGGCCTGCGGCCCAGGCGCGCGAGTGGGTCGACGGGCTGCGTGCGGCCGGGCTCGATGCGCAGGCCTTGCCGCTGATCGACATCCGGCCGGTCGACGACCCCACCGAACTGCACGCCGCGTGGCAAGGGCTCGGCAGCGTCGGTCTCGTGATGTTCGTGAGCCCGAATGCGGCCGAGCAGTTCTTCGCGCAGCGCCCACCCGGGGCCGCCTGGCCGGCGGCGCTGCAGGCGGCCTCGCCGGGGCCGGGCACGACGCGCGTGCTGCGCGCGCTGGGCGTGCTGGAGATCGTCGAGCCGGCGGCCGATGCGGCGCAGTTCGATTCCGAGGCGCTGTGGATGCAGTTGCGCACGCAGGCCTGGGCGGGCCGCCGCGTGCTGGTGG
>NZ_JBFUFQ010000283.1:0-6547 GCF_056403355.1 Rhizobacter sp. P2_H3
GCCGGCGGCGGCCCGCCGGCGGGCGTGGCGGCCATCGCTTCGCCGCCGCGCGAGCAACCGGCCAGCGACAGMAGGGCAGCCGACACGAGCGTCAGCGCGACAGTCGAGAACATCAGAGGGGTGGGACGAAGGGTCATGGGGGTCATCCTGGACAGCGGAGCACAGGGCCCCAGCCGAAATAGAGAGACAAATGGAAATAGTCGACAGTCACGGGAAATACCCCATGCTGCGTTGCACCATCAAATGTATTGGTCTGTGAATCAGTTATAAAGTAGCGTTTTGCGGAATGACTGTTCAGGATTCAAGACAATGGACACCATCAAAGCCATGCAAGCCTTCGTCGGCGTGGTCAACACCGGCGGTTTCACCAGTGCAGCGGAGTTGCTGAACATGCCGAAGGCGACGCTCTCGGCCAGCGTGGCCGAGCTGGAAGGCCACCTGAAGGTGCGGCTGCTGCACCGCACGACGCGCAAGGTGTCGGTGACGGCAGACGGCGCCGCCTATTACGAGCGCTGCGTTCGCATCCTCGAGGATCTTCGTGACGCCGAGGAGTCGTTCTCGTCCAGCCAGGCCTCGCCGCGCGGCAAGCTGCGGGTCGACGTGAGCACCGCGGTGGCGAGCCGGCTGCTCATCCCGCTGCTGCCGTCGTTCTTCGAGCGCTACCCCGACATCGAGCTGGAGCTGGGCTGCAGCGACCGGCCGCTGAACCTGCTGAGCGAGGGTATCGACTGCGCGCTGCGCGTCGGCGAGGTGTCGGACCCGTCGGTGGTGGTGCGCCGGGTCGGCACGATGAACCTGGTGACCTGCGCGACCACCGGCTATCTGGCGCGCCACGGCCGCCCGGAGCACCCGCTCGACCTGAAGAAGCACACCTGCCTGAACTATTTCTCGCTGCGCACCGGCCAGGTGTTCGACTGGGAGTTCGTGCGCAACGGCGAGCGCATCCTGCTGCCGGTGGACAGCCCGCTGACGCTGAACGATTCCAACGCCTACGTCGACGCCTGCCTGGCGGGCCTGGGCGTCGGCCGGCTGCCGACCTACATGTTCCGCCAGTACCCGAGCTGCGGGGTGCTGGAGCTGCTGATGTGCGACTGGCTGTCGGACGAGATCCCGTTCCACGTCGTGTACCCGTCGAACCGCCACCTGTCGTCGAAGGTGCGGGTGTTCGTCGACTGGGTGGCCGAGATCCTGGAGCACCACACCGGCATGAAGATGTGCCACGAGGYGCGCGCCGAGCGCGAGAAGAGCGGCATCAAGCTGCCCAACAAGACGGTGCAGCTGCTCGAAGCGCAGGCGCATTGAGCCGAACGCGAACTATGGCCACTTGAACGCGGGGAGCGTGATCCGGGGATTCAAGCAAAGGGCGCTGCAGCCGAAGATCTGGCCATGCAGCTCCCCTATGCCCTCACCCGTGCCGGCTGGCCTGCCGCCGCGCTGACCGCGTTCGCCGCGGTGGCCGGCGACCGGCTGATCGACACGCAGCAGCGCAAGTGGATCTTCCGGCCGAACAAGCGCAACCGCTGGTCGCAGGCACGCGCGCTGCGCCGGCTCTCGGACATGCAGGAGGTGTGGATCGGCTTCGACTCGCAGCTCAGCGGGCAGCCGGTGCGGCTGCATGGCCTGTGGCTGGCGAACCCCGATCCGAAGGCGCCGTTGATGCTGTACCTGCACGGCGCGCAGCACGAGGTGACCTGCAGCGCCGAGCGCATGCGCCGGCTGCAGCGGCTCGGGTTTTCGGTGCTGGCGATCGACTACCGCGGCTTCGGCAAGAGCGGCGGCGAGCTGCCGTCCGAGGCCAGCGCCTATGAAGACGCCCGCGCCGCGTGGCAGTGGCTCGGCGCCCGGCAACCGGGCCAGGCGCGCTACCTCTTCGGCCACTCGCTGGGCGGTGCGATCGCGATCCACCTGGCGTCCGAGGTCGACGACGCGGCCGGGCTGATCATCGAGAGCAGCTTCACGTCGCTGTCCGACGTGGTCGCGAGCTTCAGCTTCGGCTGGTCGGCGGTGCGCCGCTTCATCACGCAGCGTTTCGACGCGGCGCAGAAGATCGGCGCGGTGCGGGCCCCGGTGCTGGTGGTGCATGGCGACGACGACCAGCTGATCCCGCATGCACTGGGTCGCGCGCTGTACGACGCGGCGGTGTCGGCCAAGCGCTTCGTGCTGGTGCCGGGCGGGTCGCACCACGACACGCATGCGGTCGGCGAAGCGCCGATGCGGCAGGCGCTGTCGGAGTTGTTCGGGCTGCCGGCCTGACACCGGCCGAGCCTACAAGCGCATTCGCGACGCAGGCGTGGAAGAGCCATCCTTGAAAGTCAGGAACCAGACTTCAGCGGCAAGCTCTTGGTCCGCACATCGCTCGGGGCAAATGACTTTCAGCATCTTTGTCCCCTCCTCGGTGGTCTGAATCCAGTTCTCGAACTGCTTTGCAGAAGATGACTCCGTGGGGTGTCCGATGGCACTGCGTATCTCGCCAAGAGTCTTCCCTTGGAAGCTCATGGCCCATGACTGCGGAATCTCGGCCGGCTGCGGCGAGTCGCATCCGCCGAGCTGAATCAGAGTAAGTCCCATCAGAACCCAGACTGTCACGTCGAAGCACGGCGCTACTTCAATGTCAGCCATCGCCTGCTTCCTCACCACCGTCGCCTGGTGTCTTCAAGCGGGCCAGATTCTCAGTTGAACGCCTTGCGTTCTTCCTCACCTGAATGGCCCTGGATTCCTGCAACAGGATCGATCCATTGGGACCAAAGGGCGAACCATCCAACGCCTTCAACCTGCCGCCGCCTATTGACTCCAGGTTCACCGGGAAAGACTGCAGAAACTCAAGTCCGGCGAGCAACGCCTCCATCTCATCGGACCCGGTGATCTCGGTCGTGAGATCGGGATCGTCGCAGGTCAGGACCAAGCACCCCGCTCTACCCTTTGCCTCTTCGGCTTCCGCTTCGGCGTACGGTGCGCTGATGGCCACGTGGATCGGCATCTCGTAGCCGGTTGGTCCGACGAAGATGAGATTGCGAGAGGCGATGGGAAAAAATCGGGGGATTGGATCCAGGGCTATACGAGCTTGTTCATGGAGGCACCGGCTCTCTTGAAGGGCACCTCGCATCAATCTTCCAGGTCCGGGAACTGCCGATAGAGCTGCACGTTGACTTGCATTTCGATGGACCCAATAGCCAGCCCGACGCCCTTCTTCACCTGCTCAAACTCGTGGCTGGGGATCTCGTCCTTGACAATGTCCAGAATCGAAGCGAGTTCCTCGACAGCGGCAAGTGCTTTCCCCTTGATCCTGACTGCTAGATCTCTGTTCATCGTCTCTCCTTCAATCGGGTAGCAAACCGGAATGTCCCCTGTCAAACATGCAACGTCGAAAGCAACGGCGATAGTCCGATGACTGGAGGTCTTTGGGGCAAGTGTCCAGCAGATGCTTGCAATTCTCGAAACATGCGGCGCCGTCCCTTTCGTACTTGTCGCGTGGTGAATCACCGCCTTCAGGTTGTGTGGGCCAACTGGGTCCGATCTTCGGCTGTATTGCCCACCAAGTCCCACCGATGAGTGCCAAGTCTGCCAAGCCCGCACCGAGACTCGGGCCTAGCAACACGACGAAAAAGAGGCGTCCGTCGGGATCGACCTGCGTCAGCGGGTTTCCGCCAGCGTACGTGTACGTCGACAAGCTCCTGCCCGCCAGCCCGATCGGATCACTCTGCGTGTAGTCCCCGCCCTCCCTGCGGTAGTAGCGGTTCCAGTTGTAGAACAGCCCCGATTCCTCATCTGCATACTGCCCCGGGAAGCGCAGATTGAAGGTGAAGTCTCCCAATCCCGCTGGGTTGGTCGGCGGCGCGGTGGTGCCGAAGGGCTCGGCCATCCAGCTCCAGCGCTGCCGGCCTTCGCGGTCGACCACCACGCGCGGCGTGTTCTGGTGGTCGGTGTGGATGAAGTGGACCAGCGGTGCGCCCGCCGAGTCCGTGGGAGCAGGCATGAACACCGCGACCGGCACGTCGTCCAGCCACACATATTCGCGGATGGCCCGGCCTTGCTGGTCGTACTCGCCGAGCAGCTGGCCCTGTGGGTCGTACACGAAGATGACGGTGCTCTGCGGCCCCGCGTTCGTGAACTTGCGGATGCGCCGCCGCTCGGTGTCGTAGCTGTAGCGCGCGCTCATCCCGCCGCGCGACAGCACCGCCAGCTGCCCCGGCAGGTCGTAGCCCGCGGTGTAGCCTGCGCTGTCGCTGGTCGTGTTGCCGGCTTCGTCGTAGCCGAAGCTGCGCGCCGGGTTGGTCATCGCCAGCAACCGGTTGCTGGTCGCTTCGGTGATGTAGGTGCTCGGCACCCCGCTCAGGCTCAGCTCACGGCGGTTGCCGTTCGGATCGTGGGCGATCGCCCAGCTGCTCGTCGCGGTGACCACGCTCGTCAGCCGGCTGTTCGCGTCGTAGCCGAAGCTCTGGTCGAATGCCGGCCGCGGTGTGCCATCCGGTGCCAGGTGCGTGAACGAGACGATCCGGTCCGCCTCGTCGTAGCGGATGTCGCGGAACAGGTCGCCGATGCGCATCCGCACGATGCGCCCATCCAGATCCGTCACGCGTTCATGCGCCTGCGCGCCGCCAGCCATCGCCCACTGCCAGCTTTCGACCGGGCCGAAGGGCTGGTACTTCACCTGGTCGATCAGCGGCAAGGGCTCGCTCACGCCATTCTTCGCCAACGCGATCGACACCACGTGCGCCCCGTTCCAGCGAAGCACGAGCCTGCGCCCCGACGGATAGGTGATACCGGTCAAGCGCCCGAGCGTGTACTCGTAGCCGACCACCGTCGTGACCGTCGCGCTGTTGGCCCCGCTCGCCGGGCTCACGCGCTGCGTGCTCGCGACGACCTCGCCCCATTCGTTGTACGTGTACTGCGTCGATCCGCCCGGAAAGAGGGTCGAGGTCAGCCGCCCGATGCCGAAGCTGAAGCCCGGTCCGGTCTGGCTGTGGTTCCAGACGAGCAGCGCGTCCGGCTGCCCTTCCTTCAGGTACTGGATGGCGTTCAGCCGACCCGCTGCGTCGTAGGCGATGCGCGCGGTCACGCCCCGGCTGTCGATGCGCGTCGACACGCGGCCCGCCTCATCGACGCTGAGGTCGGTGACGCCGGTGTCCGGGCTGATCACCTGATGCCCTCCGCCTGGCTTCTCCGGATAGCGCGTGACCAGCCGGCGCGGGTCGGTCACCTGGGTAAGCCGGTCGCGGCCGTCGTGCTCCAACTCGGTGACGCCACCCGCCGGATCGACATGCGCCTTGACGCGGTTCAGCGGGTCATACGCCAGCCGGGTCTCGAGGTTCAGCGTGCCGGCGCCGCGGATCACCTTGGTGACCTGCCCCTCGGCGTCGTACTCGTGGCGCGTCACCGACCGGGGCGAGACGGGCGGCGGAGGCAAGGTCTGCGCCTCGACGACAGACATGAAGATCGCGCCGCAGGCCACCAGGCATCGCATCGCGCGCCTCATGGCGTCGTCTCCCGGCCTTCGATCTTCTGCACCCGACCGAGATCGTCGACGATGCGCTCCAGCGTGCGCCGCAAGTTCCCGCCGGGATCCTGCACCTTCTCCCGGACCTTGATGCTGGCCATGTCCAGCAGGTAGTCGATGCGGTGGCCCTGCTCGTCGTAGACCGCCACCTTCCGGTGGGCATCGTCGTAGTCCCAGCCGATCCAGCTGCCGTCCGGCAGGGTCAGCCGCTTGAGCTGCCCCGCGGCATCGTAGGTGTAGCGCGTGACGCGCCCGGCCACGTCGCGTGTCAGGAGCCGCTGCCGCAGGTCGTAGGTCTGCCGCGTGACGACGCCATTCGGGTCAACGCTTTCGAGCAGCTTGCCCGATCGGTCGTAGCGCAGGTAGCGCGTGACGCGCCCGTCGCTCGCCGTCTCGCTCTGCAGGTCGCCGACCATGTGGTCGGCGGTCTTGTCCTCGTAGTAGGTCCAGGTCGTCGTCGTGCCGTCCGGCGCCGTCTCGGTGAGCTTCTGCCCGCGTGCGTTGTAGGTCCAGCTCCAGACCTTGGCGCCTGGCGGGTAGCCCGCCATCGCATTCAGCGGCAAGGCGAGTGAAACGATGACGGCAAGCCGTCTGGTGATGTCCAGCATGAATCCCCCTGATCTCTGTTGCGCTTGACGCGTCGCAGTCTTCAGAGGGGATGTGCAGAAAATATGGAGATCACCCTTTCGGCAGTGCGCCGGGCTCATGCAGCCCTGCGTGTTCCAATCGGGGATTCCGATTGGATCCGCCATGGCCACGCTGAAACTGAAGAAAGACGCGGGCTCGTCCGCCCCCGACAAACCGGCCCGTGCGCCCTTGCGCAGCACCGGCATGAAGAAGCGTCCGACCTTGTCGCAGGCGCAGGCCGATCGCGCCGAGCGCGAGGCGCGCTACCAGGAGCAGTTGCGCCAGCGCTTCGGCGACCAGCCGCCGGCCGAGTTCACGCGCCGCGGCGAGCCGTCCCGCCCGGAGCCGACCGGCCGCAAACCGCGGCCGATCGGACCGTCGGGGCCGCGCCGTGACGAAGCGCCCGCCCCCTTCCAGGCCCAGGCC
>NZ_JBFUFQ010000284.1:0-6535 GCF_056403355.1 Rhizobacter sp. P2_H3
GGCTTCGACATGGCGGTGGTGCACAACGGCAGCGATGCGCTGCAGCAGCTGCGCAACCAGCCGCCCGACCTGACGCTGCTCGACCTGACGATTCCCGGGCTGGACGGCCTGCAGGTGCTGCACCGCGCGCGCGCCGAGGGGATCCGCGTCCCCATCGTGGTGCTGACGGCGCGCGGCGCGGTCGGCGACCGGGTGCTGGGCCTGAACGCCGGTGCCGACGACTACCTGGCCAAGCCGTTCGACCTGGACGAACTCGAGGCCCGCATCCGCGCACTGCTGCGCCGCACCGCGGACCCCGGATCGGAGGAGCTCGCCTGCGGCGCGCTGACGCTGGAGCTGTCCTCCGGCGCGTTCTACCTCGACGGCCGCGTGTTCGACGTGACGCCGCGCGAGCAGGCGTTGCTGAAGGCGCTGATCGCGCGGCCCGGCCATGCGCTGCCGAAGGAGAAGCTGTTCCGCGTCGTGTTCCCGATGGAGACCGACATCCAGTTCGAGGCGATCGAGGTGGTGGCCTACCGGCTGCGCAAGAAGCTCGCCGGCTCGGGCGTCTCGCTGATCACGCTGCGCGGCCTGGGCTACCTGCTGCGCTGCGACCCGCCCGACGCCAGCGCATGACACGGCCGGTCCATTCATTGCGGCGCCGGCTGATGGGCTGGATCGTGCTGCCGATCGCCTGCTTCATTGCGTTCGACACGGTCAGCCTCTACCAGCGAGCGCTCGACGCCATCACGCTGGCCTACGACCGCACGCTGCTCAGCTCGGCCCGCAACATCGGCGAGCTGCTGTCGGTCAAGGGCAGCGAGTTGCACGTGGAGCTGCCGTACAACGCGCTGGAGATGCTCGACAACGGCGACGCCCGGATGATGTACCGCGTGAGCGGCTTCAACGGCGAGTTCCTGTCGGGGTACTCCGATTTCCCGGCCTATGCGCGCACGCCGCCGCAGCGCTCGGCGTACGACGCGCTGGTCGATTTCTACGACGGCGAGTTCCGCGGCGAGCCGGTGCGCATCGCCGCGCTCTACCAGCCGGTGGCCAGCTCCGATGCGCGCGGCGTCGCGCTGGTGCAGGTGGCCGAGACGCTGGAGGTGCGGCGGCGCCTGGCGCGGCAGATCCTGATGGACACGCTGGTCCGCCAGGCGCTGCTGATCAGCGTCGTCGTGGCGATCACCTGGTTCGTCGTCGCCCACGCGCTGCGGCCGATCGAGGCGCTGCGCGCGCAGCTCGAATCGCGCAGCGCCCGCGACCTGTCGCCGGTGGCAAGCCCGGACCTGCCGATCGAGATGACACCGCTGCTCGGCGCGGTGAACCAGTTGATGCAGCGATTGCAGCGGCTGCACGACCACCAGCGCCAGTTCGTGCGCGATGCCTCGCACCAGCTGCGCACGCCGCTCGCGGTGCTGAAGACGCAGGTGCAGTCGGCGCTGTGCATGCCGGCCAGCGATGCCCGCGACGCACTGCCGGCGATGCATGCGACGGTCGACCGGGCGATCCGGCTGGCCAACCAGATGCTCGCGCTGGCCAAGGTCGAGCAGGTGCAGGGCCAGGCCGAGCCGGCCACCGCCGACCTGGGAAAGCTAGCGCAAGAGGTGGCGCTCGACCTGTCGCCACTGATCGGCGAGCGCGACCTCGACTTCGAGCTGCAGGCCGCACCGAGCTGGGTGCACGGCCATGAGTGGATGGTGCGGGAGCTGCTGCGCAACCTGTTGCACAACGCGATCCGCGAGACCCCGAAGCGCGGTGAGCTGCTGATGCGGGTCGCGAACGCCGAGCTGCTGATCAGCGACAGCGGCCCGGGCATCGCACCCGAGCTGCGCGACCGGCTGTTCGAGCCGTTCCACACCGGGCACCCGACGCAGGGCAGCGGGCTCGGGCTGTCGATCTGCCGCGAGATCTGCAACTCGGTGGGCGCGACGATCGCGCTGACGAACCGGCAGTTCGCCGGCCGGCTCGCCGGCCTCGATGCGACGGTGCGGTTCCGGCCCGCCAGCGAGCCGCCGCCGGCCTGAATCGTGCCTACACTTGGCGGAATGGCGAACGACAACGACGGCATGCGACTCGACAAGTGGCTGTGGGCCGCCYGCTTCTACAAGACCCGCAGCCTCGCGACGCAGGAGATCGACAAGGGCCGCATCGGCGTGAACGGGCAGGCCGCGAAGCCGTCGCGCGAGCTGAAGCCGGGCGATCGCATCGAGATGCGCCAGGGGTCGGTCACGCTGAGCCTCGTCGTGCGGGGGCTCAGCCACCAGCGCGGGCCGGCGCCGGTCGCGCAGGCGCTGTACGAGGAGACGGCCGACAGCATCGCGCGCCGCGAGGAGGCGGCGAAGCAGCGCAAGCTGGCCGCCGAACCGGCGCTGGCGATCGAGCAGGGCCGCCCCACCAAGCGCGATCGCCGCCAGCTCGCCGACTGGAACCGCTGGAGCGCAAGCATCGACCCCGAATGACCCTGGGCCCGGGTCGGCCCGGCCTTGCCTTTCCCCCGCACGGTCCCACGTGCCCTGCAGCACGGGGGCCTGCATTATTTTGAAAGCCCCTCTTGAAACCCGGGGCAAAGCGCCCATATGCGCGCCATTCGACAGGATCCACCCATGCAAAATCCAGAAAATTCTTCGCAAGATCAAGGACTTGAGACGCCGGCTGACATCTCTGGCGCGGCTGCCGCCGCGCAGGCGCAGGCGGCCGAGGTCAACCTGGAAGCCCGCCTGGCCGAGATGTCCGACGCCTACCTGCGCGCCAAGGCCGAGACCGAGAACGTCCGCCGCCGCTCGGAAGAAGAGATCGCCAAGGCGCGCAAGTTCGCCGTCGAAAGCTTCGCCGACAGCCTGCTGCCGGTGAAGGACAGCCTGGAGGCCGCGATCGCGATCCAGGCCGCGACGCCCGAGCAGCTGCTCGAAGGCGTGCACGCCACGCTGCGCCAGCTGTCAGCCGCGCTCGAGCGCAGCAAGGTGATCGAGATCAACCCGCCGGCCGGCACGAAGTTCGATCCGCACCAGCACCAGGCCATCAGCATGGTGCCGGCCGAGCAGGAGGCCAACACCGTCGTGATCGTGCTGCAGAAGGGCTACCTGATCGCCGATCGCGTGCTGCGCCCGGCGCTGGTCACGGTGGCCGCCCCGAAATAACGCAAGGCAGAAGCAACTGTCCACAAGCGCGGCCCCTTGAAACGGCCCGACTTATCCACAACTCGACAACATCAAGATTTTCGGATTCAGGAGAACCACATGGCAAAAATCATCGGCATCGACCTCGGCACCACGAACTCGTGCGTGGCCATCATGGAAGGCAACACCACCAAGGTGATCGAGAACAGCGAAGGTGCGCGCACCACGCCGTCGATCATTGCCTACCAGGAAGATGGCGAGATCCTCGTCGGTGCGTCTGCCAAGCGCCAGGCCGTCACCAACCCGCGCAACACGCTGTATGCGGTGAAGCGCCTGATCGGCCGCAAGTTCACCGAGAAGGAAGTGCAGAAGGACATCGACCTGATGCCCTACAAGATCGCGCAGGCCGACAACGGCGATGCGTGGGTCGAGGTGCGCGGCAACCGGCTCGCGCCGCCGCAGGTCAGCGCCGAAGTGCTGCGCAAGATGAAGAAGACCGCCGAGGACTACCTGGGCGAGACGGTGACCGAGGCCGTGATCACGGTGCCGGCCTACTTCAACGACGCCCAGCGCCAGGCCACCAAGGATGCGGGCCGCATTGCCGGCCTCGACGTGAAGCGCATCATCAATGAGCCGACCGCCGCGGCGCTCGCGTTCGGCCTCGACAAGAACGAGAAGGGTGACCGCAAGATCGCGGTGTACGACCTGGGCGGCGGCACCTTCGACGTGTCGATCATCGAGATCGCCGACGTCGACGGCGAGAAGCAGTTCGAGGTGCTGTCGACCAACGGCGACACCTTCCTGGGCGGCGAAGACTTCGACCAGCGCATCATCGACTACATCATCACCGAGTTCAAGAAGGAACAAGGCGTCGACCTGTCGAAGGACGTGCTCGCGCTGCAGCGCCTGAAGGAAGCCGCCGAGAAGGCGAAGATCGAGCTCTCGAACAGCGCGCAGACCGACATCAACCTGCCGTACGTGACGGCCGATGCGTCCGGCCCGAAGCACCTGAACATCAAGCTGACGCGCGCCAAGCTGGAAGCGCTGGTCGAGGAGCTGATCGAACGCACGATCGCGCCCTGCCGCACCGCCATCAAGGACGCCGGCGTGGCCGTCAACGCGATCGACGACGTGATCCTGGTCGGCGGCATGACCCGCATGCCCAAGGTGCAGGAGAAGGTCAAGGAGTTCTTCGGCAAGGAGCCGCGCAAGGACGTGAACCCGGATGAAGCGGTGGCCGTCGGTGCCGCGATCCAGGGCCAGGTGCTGGCCGGCGACCGCAAGGACGTGCTGCTGCTCGACGTGACCCCGCTGAGCCTGGGCATCGAGACGCTGGGCGGCGTGATGACGAAGATGATCGCGAAGAACACGACCATCCCGACCAAGTTCGCGCAGACCTTCTCGACCGCCGACGACAACCAGCCGGCCGTCACGATCAAGGTCTACCAGGGCGAACGCGAGATGGCCTCGGGCAACAAGAGCCTGGGCGAGTTCAACCTCGAGGGCATCCCGCCGTCGCCGCGCGGCACGCCGCAGATCGAGGTGAGCTTCGACATCGACGCGAACGGCATCCTGCACGTCGGCGCCAAGGACAAGGGCACCGGCAAGGAAAACAAGATCACCATCAAGGCGAACTCCGGCCTCTCCGAGGCCGAGATCCAGCAGATGGTGAAGGACGCCGAGCTGAACGCCGTCGAGGACAAGAAGAAGCTCGAACTGGTGCAGGCCCGCAACCAGGCCGACGCGATGGTGCACAGCGTTCGCAAGTCGCTGGGCGAGCATGGCGACAAGCTGGATGCCGGCGAGAAGGAAAAGATCGAGACCGCGCTGAAGGACGCCGAGGAAGCGCTGAAGGGCGACGACAAGGCGGCCATCGAGGCCAAGAGCGAGGCGCTGATGGCCGCCAGCCAGAAGCTGGGCGAGAAGGTGTACGCCGATGCGCAGGCGGCCCAGGCGGCGGCCGGCGCGGGCGCAGCGGCAGGTGGCGCGGGTGCTCAGGCGCCGCATGCCGAAGCCGCTTCGTCGAAGCCGGCCGACGACAACGTGGTCGACGCCGAGTTCAAGGAAGTGAAAGACCAGAAGTAAGGCGCCGCCGCGGCTTCTTCAGACCCCCGTGGGCCGCGACCGGTGCACGGGGGATTTGCATTTCAAGCAAGAGCACCCATGGCAAAGCGTGACTACTACGAAATCCTCGGCGTCGCGAAGAACGCGTCCGAGGAGGACATCAAGAAGGCCTACCGCAAGCTGGCCATGAAGCACCACCCCGATCGCAACCAGGGCGACGGGGCGAAGAAATCGGAAGAGCAGTTCAAGGAGGTCAAGGAGGCCTACGAGATGCTCTCCGACGCGCAGAAGCGCGCGGCCTACGACCAGTACGGCCATGCCGGCGTCGACCCCAACGCCGGTGGGTTCCGCCCGGGCGGCCAGGGCGGCGAAGGCTTCGGCGGCTTCGCCGAGGCGTTCGGCGACATCTTCGGCGACATCTTCGGTGGCCAGGGCGGCGGCGGGCAACGCCGGGGCGGTGCCGGCGGCCAGCAGGTGTTCCGCGGCAGCGACCTCAGCTACGCGATGGAGATCACGCTCGAAGAGGCAGCGCGTGGCAAGGAAACGCAGATCCGCATCCCGAGCTGGGAAGAGTGCGAGACCTGCCACGGCAGCGGCGCCAAGCCCGGCACCAGCGCGAAGACCTGCCCGAGCTGCAACGGCGCCGGCACGGTGCACATGCGCCAGGGCTTCTTCAGCATCCAGCAGACCTGCCCGCACTGCCACGGCACCGGCAAGATCATTCCCGAGCCGTGCCTGACCTGCCACGGCCAGGGCAAGATCAAGAAGACCAAGACGCTGGAGGTGAAGATCCCCGCCGGCATCAACGAAGGCATGCGCATCCGCTCGGCCGGCAACGGCGAGCCGGGCACCAATGGCGGCCCGGCCGGCGACCTGTACATCGAGATCCGCATCAAGCAGCACGAGATCTTCGAGCGCGACGGTGACGACCTGCACTGCACCGTGCCGGTCGGGCTGACGCTCGCGGCGCTGGGCGGCGGCATCGAGGTGCCCACGCTGGGCGGCAAGGCCGAGATCGAGCTGCCCGAAGGCACGCAGCACGGCAAGACCTTCCGCTTGCGCGGCAAGGGCATCAAGGGCGTGCGCTCCAGCTACCCGGGCGACCTGTACTGCCACATCAGCGTCGAGACGCCGGTCAAGCTGACCGAGCACCAGCGCAAGCTGCTGAAGGAGCTGGACGAGTCCTTCAACAAGTCGGGCGGCAAGCATTCGCCGAATGCCAAGAGCTGGACCGACCATGTGAAGGATCTGTTCAAGTAACCCGGCCCGCGGCCGCCGGCGCTCAAGCGGCCCTCCCCCTGTCCGATAAGGGGGGATGGCTCCGCTAGACCGTGACATCGCGCAGTGCCGGGCGATGGTCATCGACCCGAACC
>NZ_JBFUFQ010000285.1:0-6533 GCF_056403355.1 Rhizobacter sp. P2_H3
GCCTTGCACGGGCGGGAGCCCGACTTGATGTACTGCGCGACGTTGCCGTCCAGCGCCTTCAGGAAGGCCCAGCCCTTCTCGCTGCCCTGCGACTGCAGCAGCGCAGCCACCTGCAGGTAGCCGGTGCCGGAGGACACCGGGTTGGGCATCACCACCTCACCCTTGTAGACCGGGTTCGCGAGGTCCTTCCACGAGGTCGGCATCGGCAGGTTCTTGGCTTTCAGCACTTCGGTGTTCACGCAGAACGCGGCCATGTAGCCGGTCGCGGCAAACCAGCTGCCGTCAGCGGCCCGGTAGGCGGCCGGCAGCTTCTCGACGCCTTTCCCGGCATGGGGCTCGACCATCGCGCCGATGCGCGGGTCGAGCATGTTCGTCACCGCCCAGCCCCAGATCACGTCGTGCTGCGGGTTGCTCGCCTCGGCCAGGATGCGTGCACCCAGGTCGCCGGTGGACAGGCGCAGCACCTTCACGTCGACGTCCGGCAGGCTCCGCTTCGCCGCCGCCACGTACTCGGCGATCTCGTTCTCCTCCAGCGCGGTGTACGCGGTGATCGTGCCGGCCCGGGCCAGCCCGGGAACGGCGAGCGCGGTGAACAGCATGGCGGCAAGCAGGGGGCGATGGACGGTCATGGACTTCTCCGGTGGATGCCTCAAACGAGGGCGGGACAACAGGGGCGGGACACCAGCACAGGGCACGCTTCATGCATTCGCGTTGTGCGTTTCCTGGCGTTTGTGCAAATCTGTGTATTTCCACATGACGCTCCCGCACGATGCATGCCAACCCACGAGGTCCTCGATGAGCGATGAAGCGCTGTCCTCCGCCCCATCCGCCCTGCTGCCGGACGACGATGTCCGGTTGGCCCAACAGCTGGCCGATGAAGCCGGCAGGCTGGCGCTGCGCTGGTTCCGCGGCCGCGTCGAGGTGCTGACGAAGGCCGACGACAGCCCGGTGACGGTCGCCGACCGCGAGGTCGAGCGCATGCTGCGCGAGCGCATCACCGCGGCGCGACCCGACGACGGCCTGCTCGGCGAGGAACACGGCCGCGAACGGCTCGATGCGGAACGGGTCTGGGTGATCGACCCGATCGACGGCACGAAGGCCTTCATCACCGGCTCGCCGCTCTGGGGCAACCTGCTGGCGCTGCTGTGGCGCGGCCGGCCGGTTGTCGGCGTCGTGAACCTGCCGGCGCTCGGCGAGTGCTGGGTGGGACGCGCCGGACAGCCGAGCCGCTGGAACGGCGCGCCGTGCCGCAGCAGCGGCTGCACGCGGCTGGCCGACGCCCGGGTCTACACCACCTCGCCCGACGCCTTCGATGCCGACGGCTGGCGCGCCTTCGACGCGCTGAGCCGGCGTGCCGCGCTGCGGCGCTTCGGCGGCGATTGCCACAGCTACGGCTCATTGGCTTCCGGCCACGTCGACCTGGTGGTCGAGAGCGGGCTGCAGCCCTACGACTTCCTGGCACTGGTGCCGGTGATCGAGGGCGCCGGCGGCGTCATCACCGATTGGCAAGGCCGCGCGCTGCACATGGGTTCTGACGGTCGGGTGGTCGCGGCGGCCACGCTGGAACTGCAGGCCCAGGCGCTGGCCGCGCTGGCTTGAAGCCGTGACTTGAAACCGTGGCCGGACGCGCCATGTGCAAGGAGTCACAGTCGGCCGCTTGCGCTCAGCGGCAACCGCTCTAAGATGGGCCATCCGACCGCAGCCCCTGGCACCAGACCATGGAGAACACCATGACGAGACAACGTTCGGCCCTGGACCTCCTGTCGCAGTACGCGGCCTACCACCGCGACCGCCGCAACATCACCACCCATTTCTTCGGCATCCCGCTGATCGTGTTCGCCGTCAGCGTGCTGCTCGCCAAACCGGCCTTCACCCTCGGCAACCTCGCCCTCACCCCCGCCTGGATCGCCTGGGGCCTCGCCACCATCTGGTATCTGACGCGAGGCAACCTCACCCTCGGGCTCGCGGTCAGCCTCGTCAACGGCGTGCTGACCGTGCTGGCGCAGCAGGTCTCGGGCGGCAGCCTCGCCAGCTGGCTCGGCTGGGGCCTCGGCAGCTTCATCGCCGGCTGGGTCATCCAGTTCATCGGCCACTACTACGAAGGGCGCAAACCGGCCTTCGTCGACGACCTCATCGGCCTGCTCGTCGGCCCGATGTTCGTCACGGCCGAAGTGATGTTCGCGCTGGGCTGGGGCCGGCCGCTGCTGGCCGAGATCGAGCGCCGGGTCGGCCCGACCGTGCTGCGCGACCTCGCCCACCCCGCCGCCTGATTCGTGACCCTCCGCCAGGTTCGGCGCGCCGCGCTGGCGCTGGCGGCGCTGCTGGTCCTGGCCATCGCCTTCCTGGTGGTCCAGGCCCGGCGCCATCCTCCGCTCGATGAGTTCCGCCCGCTGACGCTGCCGCCGGCCCCCGCCGGCTCGGCCGTCACGGTGCGCTTCGCCGGCGTCGCGACGCTGCTGTTCGACGACGGCGAAACCGCCTGGATGACCGACGGCTTCTTCTCGCGGCCCGGCATGCGCCAGACCTTCTTCGGGCGCATCGGGCCCGACGCCGCAGCCATCGACAGCGCCCTGAAGCGCCTGGGCATCACCCGGCTGGCCGCCGTCGTCCCCGTGCATTCCCACTACGACCACGCGATGGACTCGCCCACCGTCGCGCTGCGCACCGGTGCCGTGCTGATCGGCTCCAACTCGACGATGCAGATCGGCTTCGGTGCCGGCCTGCCACGGGCCCAGCTGTATGAGGTGCACGCGGGCGAGGCCGTCGCGCTCGGCAAGTTCCGGCTGACCTTCATCGCGTCACGCCACAGCCCGACGCCGTGGAGCGACGGCGTGTCGGTGGAGAACATCGCAGCACCCGTCGTCCCGCCGACGCGCGCACCAGCCTGGCGCGAGGGCCAGGTGTGGAGCATCGTCGTCGAGCACGCCTCGGGCGGCCGCTGGCTGATCGAAGGCAGCGCCGGCTTCATCCCCGGCGCCTTGGCCGGCCGCCGGGTCGACACCGTGTTCCTCGGCGTCGGCACGCTCGGCCGCAAGGACGACGCCTACCGCAGCGCCTACTGGCATGAGACGGTGCAGCTGACCGGCGCAAAACGCGTCGTGCCGATCCACTGGGACGACTTCTGGCAGCCGCTCGATCAGCCGCTGCAGGCGATGCCGTTGCTGTTCGACGATTTCGGCGTGACGATGGCCGATCTCTCGCGGCGGGCAAAGCAGGATGGCGTCGAGTTGCGCCTGCCACCGCTGTTCACGCCGTTCACGCCGTAGCGCCGCTCCTCAATCCGCCCAGGTGACCACCCCACTCCACGCCGTCACCAGCACCACGATGCCGAACACGATGCGGTACCAGGCGAACGGCACGAAGGTGTGCGTGGAGATGTAGCGCAGCAGCCAGCGCACGCAGAAGAACGCCGAGATGAAGGCGGCCACCATGCCGACCACCCACATGCCCAGGTCGTCGACCGACAGCAGCGCGCGCTCCTTGTAGAGCGAATACACCGACGCGACGCCCAGCGTCGGGATCGCCAGGTAGAAGGTGAACTCGGTCGCCACCTGCCTCGACAGCCCGAACAGCATCCCGCCGATGATCGTGGCGCCCGAGCGGCTCGTGCCCGGGATCAGCGCGAAGGCCTGCGCGATGCCGACCTTCAGCGCATCCAGCGGCGTCAGGTCGTCGACCGAATGCACCCGCACGCTGTGCTGGCGCCGCTCGGCCCACAAGATGATCAGCCCGCCGACGATGAAGGTGGTCGCCACCGTCGGCGCGTTGAACAGGTTCGCCTTCAGCATCTTGCCGAACAGCAGGCCCAGCACCGCCAGCGGCAGGAACGCGATGCCGACGTTCAGCAGCAGCCGGCGTGCCTTCGGGTCGCTCCCCAGCCCGCCCAGCACCCCGCCGATGCGGCCGCGGAATTCCCACACCACGGCCAGGATCGCCGCGGACTGGATCACGATCTCGAACAGCTTGCCGCGCGCATCGTTGAAGTGCATCAACGACCCCGCCAGGATCAGGTGCCCCGTGCTCGACACCGGCAGGAACTCCGTCAGCCCCTCGACGACGCCCATCACCGCCGCCTTCAACAACAGTACGAAGTCCACTCGCATTCCCCGGCAAAAAATGAGCGCCGATGATAGCGGCAGCCCTCCCCCCGGCTTGACCCCCGCCACCCCACCCCTTACATTACTGACCRGTCAGTCAGTACCGTGACATGAGTACCCCCGACCCCCTCCACCCCCTCCCCGCCCGCCAGCGCCGCAAGGAAGCCCGTCCCCAGGAACTGCTGGACGCGGCTTTGGCGCTCTTTTCTGAAAAGGGTTTCTCCGCAACCCGGTCGGAAGAAGTCGCGGCGGCCGCCGGGGTGTCCAAGGGCACGCTCTATCTCTATTACCCGAGCAAGGAAGAGCTGCTGAAGGCGGTGATCCGCGACCGCGTGTCGACCGAGATCCAGAGCGGCGTCGACGAAGTGCGCGCCTTCGCCGGCAGCAACGCCCAGGTGCTGCGCGAGGTGCTGCCGCGCTGGTGGCTGCGCATCTTCGAGAGCCCGGCGTCCGCCGTCTTCAAGCTGATCGTCACCGAGGTGCGCAACTTTCCCGACATCGCCGACTACTACCGCGAGCAGGTCATCGAGCCGGGCTCGCAGCTGGTCGGCACCGTCGTGCAGCGCGGCATCGAGGCCGGCGAATTCCGCCCGGTCAACGTCGAGTTCACCGTGCACTCGCTGATCCTGCCGATGGTCATGCTGTGCATGCACAAGCACTCGCTGGGCGTCTGCTCGCCGGTGCCCTCCCTCGTGTCCCCGCAGGACTTCATCTTCCAGCACATGGACACCGTCACCCGCGGCATCGAACGCCACCCGGCCCCCGTCGTCTCATGAAGCGCTGGGTGAAGTGGGCGGTGCCCGTCGTCGTCGTCGCGCTGATCGGCGGCTTCGTGATGCGCGCGCTCAGCGCCCGCAAGCAGGAGCAGGCCCTGCTCGGCAGCACCAAGGCACCGGCCGCGCTGGAGCTCGCGCCCGGCGACCTGCTCGTGCTGCGCCCGCAATCGTTCGCCCGCACGCTCGCGGTGTCGGGCGGCCTGAAGGCGGTCAACAGCGCGGTGGTGCGCGCCAAGGTCGCCGCCGAGGTCAGGTCGCTGACGGTGCGCGAAGGTGACAGCGTCAAGGCCGGCCAGGTGATCGGCCAGCTCGAGACCACCGAGGTCGAGCTGCGCCTGCGCCAGGCCGAGCAGAACGCCGCGTCGGCACGCGGCCAGCTCGACATCGCCCGCCGCACGCTGGAGAACAACAAGGCGCTCGTCGCCCAGGGCTTCATCTCGGCCACCGGCCTGGAGACCTCGGTGTCGAACGAGGCCTCGGCCCAGGCCACCTACGGCGCGGCGGTCGCTGCCGTCGACCTGGCCCGCAAGTCGCGCAGCGATGCGCAGCTGATTGCGCCGATCAACGGCATCGTCTCGGTGCGCGCGGTGCAGCCGGGCGAGCGCGTCGCGATCGACGCCAGACTGGTCGAGGTGGTCGACCTGTCGCGCATCGAGCTCGAGGCGGCGATCGCCCCCGAAGACGTCGGCACGGTGCAGGTCGGCCAGGCGGCCACGCTGCAGGTCGACGGGCTCGCCACGCCGGCACAGGCCAAGGTGGTGCGCATCAACCCGAGCACGCAGTCGGGCACGCGCGCGGTGATGGTCTACCTCGAACTGCAGCCGCAGCCCGGCCTGCGCCAGGGCCTGTTCGCGCGCGGTGCGATCGAGATCGAGCGCAAGACCGCACTGGTCGTGCCGGCCAACGCGGTGCGCGTCGAGCAGGCCCGGCCCTACGTGCTGGCGGTGGTCGACGGCAAGGTGGTGCAGCGCCCGGTGACGCTGGGCGCCCGCGGCAGCGTCGCCGGCAGCCTGGAGCGCGACGGCCAGGTCGAGCTGCTGCAAGGTGCCGGCGAAGGCATGACGCTGCTGCGCGGCACCGTCGGCCAGGTGCGCGAAGGCACGGCCGTGCGCGTCACCAGCCCGGCCTCGGCCCCCTGACCGGCCCGCCGCACCATGTGGTTCACCCGCGTCTCGATCGGCAATCCGGTGATGGCCACGATGGTCATGCTGGCCTTCGTCGTGCTCGGGCTGTTCAGCTACCAGCGCCTGGCGGTCGACCAGTTCCCGAACATCGATTTCCCGACCGTCGTCGTGCAGATGGACTACCCGGGCGCCTCGCCCGAGATCGTCGAGAGCGAGGTCACGAAGAAGATCGAGGAGGCGGTCAACACCGTCGCCGGCATCAACTCGCTGTACTCGCGCTCGTATGAAGGCACGGCCGTCGTGATCGTCGAGTTCAACCTCGATGTCGACGGACGCAAGGCGGCCGATGACGTGCGCGAGAAGGTCGCGCTGATCCGCCCCAACCTGCGCGACGAGGTGAAGGAGCCGCGCATCTCGCGCTTCGACCCGGCCAGCCAGCCGATCTTCAACGTCGCGGTGCTGTCCGCCGATGGCAAGCGCTCGCCGCAGGAACTCACCACCTGGGCCACCCAGGTGCTGCAGAAGCGGCTCGAAAA